>NZ_LSJT01000027.1:0-34748 GCF_001556795.1 Dermacoccus sp. CCH2-D9 | reverse complement strand
GACGAGCACCGAGTACGAACAGCAGTCGGTGAAGGTGCCGGCGAGCGGCAAGCTGACGTACTACGTGCACGTCGACACGGCCGAGACGACGCGTTCCACGAAGTACGACACCGCGAAGGTCCAGGTCATCAACGGCACGACGACGAGCACGGTGTCGACCTTCTCGAACCTCGACGCGGCGAGCGGTTATGTCGCGAAGACGGTCGACCTGTCGGCCTTCGCCGGCAAGACGGTGACGCTCAAGTTCACCGCGTCGGAGGACTCGGTCTCGCAGACGTCGTTCGTCTTCGACGACGTGGTCGTGAAGTGACGGCGCACTGACGTCACCTCGACCTCACGTCAGGGGCCGTTGACCGGGCGCTGAGGACGACGCCGGTGGGTGCCACCCGAATCTCTGGTGGCACCCACCGGCGTCGTGGTGTGTGGTGTGTGCTGTGTCGTGACGGTCGGGTAGGGGTGCGAGATTTCTCGCGCGTGGCCCCACCGGCGAGCGTGGTCGAGCCGCGCGGACGAGGCGGGCCGTCAGGTTCGCGCGTGGCCCGTCAGTGGAAGGGCGGCGTCACCCGAGCAGGTCGAGCTCCTCGGCTCGGATCTCGGTGACGTGGTTGCTGCCCTGGGTGCGCTGCTCGGTGACGTCGCCGCGCACGCGGATGACGGAGCCGAGGCGCAGGTGCTCGGTGGCGGGCAGCGGGCAGCACAGGGCGAGGCCGTCGTCGACGGTTCGGAAGCAGTGGCGCACGACGTCGGCGGTGTCGCCGTCACGTGGCGGGGTGGTGCCGGCGACGCGGGCGATGACGTCGACGGTGGTGCCCACGTCGGCGAGGAACGCGACGGACGTCGTCGTGCCGGAGCCTCGTTCGGCGGGGCCGGCGGCGACGCCGGAGTAGCGCTGGTCGGCGTCTTTGCGGTCTTGGCCGCGCACGATGCGCGGAATGGTCACGGGGAGGGAGATTACGTCATCCTCAAGGGGTTGAAGCAGTCGCGGAGCACCGTGACGCGCGTGGCGTCGCGGGTGGTGTGGGCCTTGACGAGGCCGGACAGGGCGAGTCGTTCACCCTCGGTGATGCCGTAACGGCGCTGAGTCGACCACTCGAGGAGATCGTTCGTGCCCTCGACGCGCAGCACGTAGGTGAACGTGCGTCGCGCGGCGGTGACATGTTCGACGACGACGCGCAGGCGCAGCTGTCCGCCCTGCGTGCCGATCCATTCGCTCGCGGTGTGGCGCGCGAGGATGCCGGCAGCTGTGCTGGGCTTCTCGGCATGGCCGCGGGTGGGCATGGCGTCGGTTGCGGAGGTCGTGACGCGGTGCGCGTGTGGGCACATGAAGGCTGGCGCAAACATCGACTTCCCCTCTCCGTGAACGATGGTCTCGGTATGAGGACGCATGAAACCCCACGCAGGTTGCGTGGGGTGCTCGAGCAATCGTGTGTTCCCCTCTTTCGAGCGTAACGCGCATCGCCCCCTCGGACGGCGGTCGCGAGGAGGCGATATGACGGGCGGGCGAGACGTGTGTCGCTATGCCTTGCGGCGCAGCGCCTTGGGGGCGCCGAGAGCGGCCGCGACGCCGAGGGCCGAGCGGGGTGCCCAGGCCGTGCGCCACAAGCCACCGTGTGCGGCGCCGTCGCTGAAGAGTTCTTCGGCGTGGGCGCGCTGAGGCGCGGCGCCGGGGGCGAGGTCGTCACGCATGACGTCGTGGACGAGCAGCGCCGCCATGAGCGCGCGGCTCGTCTCGGCGGCGAAGACCTCGACACCGAAGTGGTGCGCGCCGGCGTAGGCGGCCTTGAGGGCGGTGTTCTTCGTCACCGACCGGGTGAACGTCGCGGGTGCGACGTTGAACGAGACGCGGCGCCCGTCAGCCTCCGAGGCGACGGCGCGCCAGCGCTGCAGGCGCTTCGCGACGGCGTAGTTGGGGCCCTGCTGGGCGATGATGCAGTCGGTGACGCGCGAGCCCTTCGGGTAGGGCTCGGTGAACAGTTGGCCGCGTGACGCGGTGCGCAGCGCGCGCTTCGCGAAACCCTTGCTGCCGTGGCGTGACCACCTCGAGCGGGCGGCGTCGATGATCTCCTGGGGTACGACGAACGCGTCGGTCGGCGTCGCGAGATAGGCGAGCACCGTCGTCGGGCGGCGCTCCTGCAGCCAGGTGGCGATGAGGTCGGCGGCGAGCGTCAGGCGGATGTGCATGCCCGAATCGGCATAGGCGTGCATGCCGAGGACGACGGTGTCGTCACCCGCCTGCTCGTCGATCCACGCAGCGACGGCCGCGGTGTCGCGCGTGATGTCGGCGCCCGTCTCGCCGTCCTTCGTCGGCAGGCTGACGTGGCCCGCACCGTCGCGCGCCATCTTCTCGAGGCGCTCGCTGACGCGGGGGATGTCGATCGCGAGGATGCGTGCGCCCCAGCTCGACAGCATCTCGAGCGGCCCCATCTCGGCGCCGGCGCCGATGTCGGCGACGACGTGGCCAGGCAGGCTCAGCCACTCCGGGTGCGCGACGACACGCATGACGGCGTCCGCGCACGACTGCTCCACGATGCCCTTGTGCACCCACGCCGCGAGTTGGCGTTCGAGATCGTGGCCGCTCAGCATGCGCCCCTGGTAGGGGATGGCGAGTTCCTGACGAGGCTCGGCGGTGCCGTCCACGGTGTGGGTGCCGAACGTGCCGCGGGCGGCATCGACGACGGCGTCGACGTCGAGGTCGGCGAGCGGTGTCTGCGTGCCGTCGTTGGCAACGTGGACGAGATGGGCGCGCGCCGCGGCGAGGCCGTCGCGGGCGATCGTCGTCGCTGCATCGTCAGCGGCAGCGGTGCGGACGGTGAGTTCGCGCATCGCACCGACGTACCCCTGACGCCACGACGTGTCGGCCTCGACTCGGCTCGCCAGTGTGGGATCGCTGCTGCGCACCGCTTCCGCGACGATGGCCTTGACGGTCGGCGTCGTCGGGCGCGTGCCGTCGGATCCGGCCGGGAACTGGATGCCGACCTCCTCGCGGACGGTGGTGTCGGCGGACGTCGGTGTGGCGGTCCTCGGCATCATGAGCCTTTCGCGCAGGTGGTGGGTACCTCACCATCGAAGCGCACTGCGTAGTGTGACTTCGCCAAGAGACGCACCAACTCTGGACGGTCTCGTTTGGAGGTTTCCTCCAATTCGGCGACCGCGCCGACATCATCACGGTGCGACGTTGCATAAGTGGGCCCGCTTCGGTTGACCATGACGAAAAAATCGGTGGCGTGGTTCGTCAGGTCACGGCAGACTCGACGTCATGAACGACACGCAGCTCTCGACCGCAGCCACGTCGCCGACGGCGACGGCTGGTAGTGAGGAGTACCTGCGCGTCAACAAGGCCAACTGGGATGACCGTGCCGTCGCCCATGCCGCAAGCCCCGACTATTCGGTGCAGCACTTCATCGACCACCCCGACGCCATCAGCCGTGTCGTCCGGTTCGACGTGGAGCGTGCGCCGGGGCTCGGATCGCTCGACGGGCTCGACGTCGTCCACCTCCAGTGCCACATCGGCACCGACACGTTGTCGCTGAAACGGCTTGGCGCGCAGCGCATCACGGGTGTCGACCTGTCGCCGAAGTCGTTGGAAGAGGCCCGGCGCATCGCCGCTGCAGCCGGACACGGCGACATCGAGTACGTCGAATCCGACGTCTACTCGGCGCCGCAAGCCCTGGGCGGCAGGCAGTTCGACCTCGTCTACACCGGCATCGGCGCGCTGTGTTGGCTGCCCAGCATCGAACGCTGGGCCCAGGTCGTCGCGGCGCTGCTCAAGCCCGGCGGGCGACTGTTCATCCGCGAAGGCCACCCGATGCTTTGGGCGATGGGCGACCACCCAGCCACCGCGAAACGCACCCTGCGCGATGACGAATTCACCACCCCTGCCGTGGAGTTCCCCTACTTCGAGCAGGAGCAACCACTCGTGTTCGACGACGGCGGCACCTACGTCGAGACCGACCACGAGTTCACCGCGAACGTCACGCACGAATGGAATCACGGGCTCGGCGAGGTCGTCACGGCGCTGCTGAACGCCGGGCTCCGACTCGACGCACTCGTCGAGCACCAGAGCGTCCCGTGGAACGCGCTGCCCGGCCAGATGGTCGAGATCGAACCGAACGAGTGGCAGCTCGCCGAGAATCCCGCGCGGCTCGCCGCGACCTACACCTTGACGGCAACAAAGCCTGCGGACGTCGACGACGCAGGCAGCGCGCGCCTCACCGCACCCGAAGCATCTGCGTCGCAGGACACCCCGACGCCGCCGGCATCGGACGAACCCTCGGCCCGAACGACCTGACGTCTGCTCCGTATCTCCATGCGGCGCACGCGAACACGCAAGGAGAACACCATGGAGCGAATCAACGCGAAGCTGTACAACTGGGCCTCGATCCTCGAGGAATCGACCCGCGAACAGGCCCTGACGACGGCGTCGATGCCATTCATCTTCCCGCACCTCGCGCTCATGCCCGACGCTCACCTCGGTCGCGGCGCCACCGTCGGCTCCGTCATCCCGACGCTCGGCGCGATGTCTTAGGTCGCGCCGCGACGCAGCCCTGCGGGCCTCGCTGCGCTCATGTCCTCGGGTTGCTGCGGCACTCCGTCATCCCCGCCGCCGTCGGCGTCGACATCGGCTGCGGCATGATCACGGTGCGCACGCAGCACACCGCCACCGACCTGCCCGTCGACCGTGCGCCCGTACGTCAGGCGATCGAGCGCGCCATCCCGCTGTCGGCCGGGGGAGTGAACCGCACGATCAGCCGCGACCACACGCGCACGCGCCTCGACGAGCTCAGCGCCATGGCCGCCGACGCCGGGTTCGACCCCGCGACGTACGCGAAGAACTGGACGCTACAGCTCGGCTCGCTGGGCTCGAGCAACCACTTCATCGAGATCTCCCTCGACGAGGACGACCGCGTCTGGCTGTTCCTGCACTCCGGTTCGCGCGGCGTCGGCAACAAGATCGCCCAGCACCACATCAAGACGGCGACCGACTACTGCGCGACGAACTGGATCGACCTGCCCGACCGCGACCTCGCATACCTCGTCCAGGGCACACCCCAGTTCGACGCCTACTCCCGGTCGCGCCGCGACGCAGCCCTGCGGGCCTCGCTGCGCTCGTGTCCTCGGGATGCTGCGGCACTCCGGCATCCGCGAACTCGAGTGGGCACAGCACTTCGCCCTGCTCAACCGCGAAGAAATGATGGACCGCGTCGTCCGCCAGTACAGCGAATGGGCTGGCGAACCCGTCATCGAACAGGAACGCATCAACTGCCACCACAATTACACAGAGCGTCTTCCGGCTTCCCAGGCGCGATCGCTGTTTCTTCCGGCGGAAGGGGTTCACAAGCTCACCCCATCCGCTCGGCGCGACACGAGCTGGTCACGCTTCTCACGCCCCACCTGGCGGATACCGGGTGGAGCGCGAGCAGCTCAAAGCGATCTACACGACGCGTCGGTCGAGAAATTCAGTTGTGGCGTGGGGCGCCGGCCTGCGAGATTCACCCCATGAACCCTGAGGCGTTTCGCGACCTGTACGACTCTCAGCTGCGCGGTCGGGCGGAGGTGGCCGACACCGACGAGGTGACGCCGATCGGCCCGGTGTTCGCTGCGACGTTCCCGGGCCGGCGGCGCGGATTCGTCACCTACGACCCGTTCGTCATGGACGACGGGCTCGACGAACTCATCGACGCCGTCGTCAGCCATTTCGAGGCCGACGAGCGCGTCGACCACTTCGAATGGAAGACGCGCGGCCACGACGTCCTGCCGTGGCTGCTCCAGCGGCTCGAGGCGCGCGGATTCGAACTGGAAGAGCCCGAGACGGTCATGGTCGGGTCGGTCGACGACGTCATCGCCGCCGACGAGGGCCTGCCCGCCGGGTACACGCTCGAACGCGCCACCACCGAGCAGGCGATGCGTGACGCCGAGGGCCTCGCCGGGCGCGTCTTCGGTGATTCCCCCGAGCGCAGCCGACGCCACGGCGACGAACTCGTCGAGCGCATGAGGCGCGATCCGGAAAGCTTCGAGATGTGGTTCGTGCGCGACTCGGCAGGCGACATCGTGTGCTCGGGGCGGGTCGATTTCGTGGACGACACCGACTTCGCGGGCCTGTGGGGTGGCGCGTGCGACGAACGTCATCGCGGGCGAGGCCTCTATCGTGTGCTCGCGGCGCAGCGCGCCCGAGCGGCCAAGACGCGCGGAAAGGCGCTGCTGCAGGTCGACTGCACCGAGTACTCGCGCCCCATCCTGCAGCGTGCGGGCCTCGTCGCGGTGACGACGTCGACACCCGCCGTCTGGCGACGGCCTGCCTCGAACACGTCTGGCGCACCCTGCTGAGGTGGCATGTGAGGCGACCCAGGAGCGATTCAGGTCATCTGGATAGGCTGTGGAGGTCGTATCGACACCACCCGGGTTCGACGACACGGGGAGAACAATGAAGACGTTGCTCAACATCATCTGGTTCGTGTTCGCCGGGGTGTGGTTGTGGTTGAGCTACATGCTCGCCGGGCTCATCATGTGCATTCTCATCGTGACGATCCCGTTCGGCGTCGCGTCGTTCCGCATCGCCAACTTCGCCGTGTGGCCGTTCGGGCGCACGTACGTCGACAAGCCGACAGCGGGCGTCGGGTCGATGATCGGCAACATCATCTGGTTCGTGCTCGCGGGCATCTGGATCGCCATCGCGCACATCGGCACAGCCATCGCCCTCGCCGTCACGATCATCGGTCTGCCCCTCGCCTGGGCGAACCTCAAGATGATCCCGCTCGCACTGTTCCCGCTGGGCAAGCAGATCGTCCCCGAGAGCGCGGCGCGCCCGCTCATGCCGCAGGCCGGCACGCCGACGACGTCGCGCTACTGACGCGGCGCCGGCGGCGCGGACCCAGAATCGCCGGAGTAGGGGTAGGGCTTGGGTTCATCGTCCGCGCCGATGCCGTAACCGTGCTGCTCCTTCGGGGCCTCGACGGCCATCCACGTCCGAATCATCCCCGGTACGAGGAAGGCTACCCACGCGATCGCCCACGCGTGGAACACGAGGCCGAGCACCAAAAACACGATGAGAGCCAGCGGACCGGAGATCGCGAGCAACTTCTGAGCCGTCGAGTTCGATGAGGCGTTCATGACTCCAGTCTCGGCGCGCCGTTCGTCGCCTCACGCGGCCGACCGTCACGAATCACCCATGAGATGTGTCATGGGTCCACCGCCCGATGTTGCCCGGGAACCGAGGCACCCGCGCCTCGAATCCCGGGCAACACGGGGGAGCGTCAGCGCGTCAGGCGCGCGCGGTACGTCTCGACGCCGTCGCCGGACAGGTCGTCGAGGTAGGCGGTGCGTCCGAGCATCGTCATGATGAGCGCGATGATCGGCCCCGAGACGACGTCGCCCTTGCCCGTCTCCCACTTCTGGTCGGTGGCCATGAGGTGCAGACCCTTGATGCGGTCGCCCGCGCCCATGCCGAGGCCCGCGTCCTTGTAGTGGTCGGCGAGCTGACGCAGCGTCTCGGCGGGGTAGGTGTGTTCGATGTCGAGCGCGCGGCGGATGTCCTCGGCGTGCACGACGACCTCGCCGAGCGCGGCCTCCGCGGAGAACGGCGCCACGCGCTCGTGCATCGACTCGCGGAAGGCCTCGAGCGTCTCGGCGGGTGTGCCACCAGAGAAACGCGCAACGCCGGCGTCGATGACGGCCTGGACGTTGCCCTTGTGCGTCAGCATCTGCTTCGCGGCGCTCGCCTTCGACGTGCGCGCCGACGACGCGAGGTGCGCGACAACCTGCTGCACGCTCCAGTCCTCGCACAGCGACGGGGCTCGCCACTGTGCGTCACTCAGCCCCGCGAGATCCTCGAGCAGCGACTCGCGCTCGTCGTGGACGGACTTCCAGGTGATCTCGTGCGACATCGTCAGCCTTTCGAAGGGCCCGGGGCGCCCGGGCGTGCCGTGTTCGCCCCCAGTCTGCCAGCCGCGGCTGACGGCGGCGCTGACACGCGGGGGGCGTGGGCAGTACCGTCGGGCCCATGGGAATGATCTGGACGGCCTACCGCATGGACGATACCGAGGCGCAGCGACTCGTCACTGACCTCACGTCGACGGGTGACGCGCCCCTGCAGGCGCTCGAGACGCTCGAGAAGTTCGACGACGAGCGCATGCTCGATGTCGACAAGGCCTGGCATGCGCTCGAGCGCCTCTACAAGCAGGCGCACGCTCCGAGCCCGATCTCGGAGGGGCGGGTGCCCGACTCCGAGGACGTCGTCGTCGGCCACGTGACGCCCGCGCGGGTGACGGCGATCGCCGCCGCGATGGGCCGCATCACGCCGAGCATCCTGCGCAAGGGCTACGACGCGAAGAAGTTCACGCGCGACGAGATCTACCCGGATATCTGGGACGAGGACGACGTGCTCGACGTGTACGTCATGCCCTACGACGCCGAGCTGCGCGAGTTCTACGCCAGGGCAGCCGAGGCGGACGAAGCCGTCATCTGGCAGCTGAACTGACGTCCGTCGCGCTCGAACCGGGCGCCTCAGAACGCAGCGCGCCCACCCCATCGAGTGACGAGGTGGGCGCGCTGCGTCGCGGGTCGTTCAGGGCGTCGGTGCCGCCGACGTCCCGTCGATCTCTGTTGCGCCGTCGGTCGTCTTGACGCGGTCCATGCCCATGAGCGCCCACTGCTGCGGCGCGCGGGCCTTGAGGACGAACGACGAGATGACACCGATGACGACGGCGACGCCGATGAGCGCGGGCAGCTGCCACGCGAGGGCGCTGTTCGGGTCTCCGATGAGGTTGCCGAACTGCGATGCGGCATACGCAGCGACGCCGCCCATGAACACGGCCGAGAGCGCGGGCGCGACGAGGGTGCGCCAGAGCCCGCCGAGGCCGGTGCCGGCGGTGGCGACGTCACCCGTCACCGCGTCGTCGGCTGCGGCCTTGCCTCGTGCGCCCCGGTACTTCGCGAAGAACACGACCACGGCGAGCGACGCGAACGCCATGAGGAACAGGATGGCGAGCGTGCCGAGCTGCGTCAGCCAGGTGAACAGGGCGAGCACGGGATCCTTGTCGGTGACGACGAAGATCGTCAGGACGACGGCGGCGAGCACCGTCTGGCTGATCGAGCCCATGTGCGGCGACAGGTGCACCGTGTGCGTGTGGCCGAGGCGGGCGGGCACGAGCCCCTCGCGTCCGAGGGCGAACAGGTAGCGCGCGACGGCGTTGTGGAACGCGAGCAGCGCCGCGAAGACGGATGTCGCGAACAGCAGCGACATCACCTTCGTCGCGCTCGAACCGAGGTAGGTATCGCCCAGTTCGAAGAGGAAGACCGTCGGGTCCGGCTTGAGGCCGCCGAGGTGCTCGACGAGCGTCGAACCGCCCTGCGCGCTCACCATGAGGAACGTCGTGATCGAGTAGAAGACACCGATGACGGCGACGGCGAGGTACGTCGCACGCGGCACGGTGCGACGCGGATCCTTCGCCTCCTCCGAGTAGATCGTCGTCGACTCGAACCCGATGTAGCTCGCCGAGTTGAACAGCAGTGCGATGGCGAGCGAACCGCTTGTCAGGGCGTCGAAGCTGAACGAATCCCAGGCCAGGTGCGATGCGACACCGCCGTGGCCGCCCTCCCCACCCTTGCCGATGATGGCGCCGTCGAGCAGGAGGACGATGAGGAATTCCGCGGCGACGAGGACGCCGAGCACCTTGACGGACAGATCGACCTGGCGGTAGCCGAGCAGCGCGATGACGGCCCACGCGACGAACGCGCACGCCCACCACGGCGGGTCGAAGCCGAGGTTGTCCGCGCAGAAGCTGGCGGTGGCCGAGCCGAAGAGGCCGTAGAGGCCGATCTGCATGGCGTTGTAACCGAGCAGCGCGATCCACGCCGCAGCGCCGCCGGCATGCTGGCCGAGGCCGCGCGCCACGTACGCGTAGAACGCGCCCGTGCTCGTGTGGTGACGTGCCATCGCGGTGTAGCCGACGGCGAACAGCAGCAGCATGGCGCTGACGATGAGGTACGCGAACGGAATGCCTCGCCCGTTGCCGACGAGCATCGCGACGGGCGCGCCGCCGGCCATCGCCGTCAGGGGCGCGGCGGCGGAGACGACGATGAACGCGATCGCGATGACCCCGAGGCGCCCGGAACGCAGGCGATGCTCGGTGTGTGGGATGTCGGAATCCGCGCGCGGACTCATGTCGGGAGACGACGTGGGAGTTGCCATGCCGGGCCTTTCGTTCGGGGGCGAACGACCTCGCCTCGGGGGTCACGGTAACCCATGATGTGATCTGAGACACACGAGGATCAGATGACGATTTGATCTCGCCGTAGGATGTCCGTTTGGGCCCGAACGATTGGTAGTGTGATGCGCATCACCGCACCAGCCAACCTTGCGAGGAGCGTCATGGTCACCGCGCCGCAGCCCGAGAAGATCACCGTCGAGGGGGTCGAGGTCGATACGCGTCACTGGATCGGTGGCGAGCGCGTCACCAGCGCTGACGGTGCGACGTTCACCGACGTCTCCCCGATCGACGAGAGCGTCATCGGCGAGATCAGCGCAGGCGCCGAGGCCGAGGTCGACGCTGCCGTCGCTGCTGCGCGCAAGGCCTTTCCGGCATGGGCCGGCATGCCGGTCGCGGAGCGCGCGGCGCTGCTGCGCAACGTCGCCGACGGCGTCGAGGCGCGCGTCGAGGAGCTCGCGCACGTCGAGACGCGCGACAACGGCGCGCTGCTGCGTAGCCACCTTCGCGGCGTCATGCCGCGCGTCGCGATGAACTTCCGCTTCTTCGCCGACTACCTCGAGAACGACCTCGCCCACCCGGACATGACGGTGCCCGGGCGCGGCCATCGCGAACGCATCACGTACGACCCGGCCGGCGTCGTCGCCATCATCACGCCGTGGAACGCGCCGCTCATGCTCGCGACCTGGCGCATCGGCCCGGCGCTCGCGGCGGGCAACACCGTCGTCGTCAAGCCGCCGGAGTGGGCGCCGCTGACGGCGTCGCTGCTCGCCGACATCATGCGTGACGCGGGCCTGCCCGACGGTGTGTTCAACGTCGTACAGGGCACGGGCGTCGACGCGGGCGCCCCACTGACGCGTCACCCCGGCATCAACCGGCTGTGCTTCACCGGCTCCGTCCCGACGGCCGGCGTCATCGCCGCTGCGGCCGCGCCGAACATCGTCCCGTTGTCGTTCGAGCTGGGCGGCAAGTCGCCGCTGCTCGTGCTCGACGACGCCGACATGGATCTGGCCGTCGACATCGCCGTCGAGCAGTTCGACAACGCCGGGCAGGTCTGCCTCAAGGGCGCGCGTCTGCTCGTCGACGCCAAGATCGCCGAGGAGTTCACGCAGCGCGTGCTCGACAAGGCTCGCACGCTCAAGCAGGGCGACCCGCGCGACCTGACGAGCGACCTCTCCGCACTCATCACGCGCAAGCACTTCGACACCGTCGACGGTTTCGTGCAGCGCGCCAAGGCCGACGGCGCGCGCGTCCTCATGGGTGGGGGGCCGAACGACGAGCTGGGCGGCCTGTTCTACTCGCCGACGATCCTCGCCGACTGCCCCGCAGGCTCGGAGATCCTCACCGAGGAGGTCTTCGGCCCCGTCCTCACGATCGAGACGTTCGACGGTGACGAGGCCGGCGTCGCGATGGCGAACGACACGCGCTTCGGGCTCGCCGCGACGCTCGTGACGTCGGACCCCGAGCGGGCAGAACGCGTTTCGGCGCAACTGCGCGCGGGCACCGTCTGGGTCAACTGCTTCTTCGTCCGCGACCTCGGCGCGCCGTTCGGTGGCAGCGGCCAGTCCGGTATCGGCCGCGAGGGCGGCATCTGGAGTTTCGACTTCTACTGCGACGTGAAGAACTCCGTCTTCGCGCCGAGCAACTGAACGATCGAGTCGCTGAACAACTGAATGGCCGAGAAATTTGGCGGCACTGCTCGCAGGTGCCCGCCGCACATCCTTTGCGTGCGGGGCACCTGGGTGCACGCGCACGCAGAGGATGGCGGGCCTTGGGCAGGTCAGTGACGAGAAACGACGATGAACGAAGGAGACGGACATGGGTGAAGTGGTAGGCGCCGGTCTGCTGGCGCACGTGCCGACGATCATGCTGCCCGAGGACGTGCGGCGCAGCCTCAACAACGGCGAGGACACGACGCTCGTCGCCGGGCTCCAGCAGTTGCGGCGCGAGGTGTTCGACGTGCTCGACTACGACACCGTCGTCGTACTCGACAGCCACTGGGCGACCACCGTCGAGTTCGTCGTCACGGCGCAGGATCGCCGCTCGGGGCTGTTCACGTCGGAGGAGTTGCCGCGCGGCATGACGCGCCGTCACTACGACTTCCCCGGCGACCCGGAGCTCGCGCACCTCATCGCGAGCAAGGCCGACGAGCACGGCACGTGGATCACCGCGATCGACGACTACTCGCTGCCGATCTTCTACGCGACGACGAACATGTGGGAGTACCTCGGCAAGGGCCTCGACGACAAGAAGTGGATCTCCATCGGCGTGTGCCAAACAGCCGACACGGAGGACAACCTGCGCCTCGGCCGCGCGCTCGGTGACGCCATCCGCGAGAGCGACCGCAAGGTGCTGCTCATCGCCTCCGGCGCGCTCAGCCACACGTTCTGGCCGCTGCGCAAGCTGCGCGACCACGAGGCCGCCGGCAGCGAGCACATCTTCTCGCAGGAGGCGTGCCAGGCCGACCTG
Organism: Dermacoccus sp. CCH2-D9; assembly: GCF_001556795.1. Classification (NCBI taxonomy): domain Bacteria; kingdom Bacillati; phylum Actinomycetota; class Actinomycetes; order Micrococcales; family Dermacoccaceae; genus Dermacoccus; species Dermacoccus sp. CCH2-D9. The sequence goes on along the minus strand of NZ_LSJT01000027.1, from coordinate 22,077 downwards.
CAGCGCATGGAATGGTTCGCGAACGGCGATCACGCGCGCGTCCTCGACACGATGGACGAGTTCTACCGGTACAAGCCCGAAGCACGATTCGGGCACTACCTCATGATGATCGGTGCCCTCGGCGAAGGCGACTGCACCGCCCCGTCGCGTCAGTACGGCGAGTACGAGAACTCCGTCGGTACTGGCCAGGTGCACCTGTGGTTCGACCAGCCCGACGGTGGCTTCCCCGCGCCGCACCGTACCGTCATCGACGACGACGTCCTGCGCCAGAAGGCTGCCTCGGCGGCTGCTGAGGCGGGCCCGCAACACATTCCCGACGTCCCGGCCGCGGGCTGAGGGCGTCGGCTGTCCGCCGACCTTGACCTTGATCCCGATCCACCCCACGAGGAGAACCCGATGACCCTGCGCGAAACCCGCCGCATCCTGCTGGACGGCAACCCCGTCGACGTCGTCGTCGACGGTGACGACCTCGTCGCCGGCGACGGTCGTCGCGTCGCCATCGCCGACGCGACGCACCTGCCGCCCGTGACGCCGAGCAAGATCGTCTGCGTGCACCTCAACTACCGCAGCCGCGTCGACGAGATGATGACGACGCTGCCGAAGGCGCCGACGTACTTCCACAAGCCCGTCTCCGCGCTCAACACGCACGAGGGTGCCGTCGTGCGCCCCGAGGGTTGCAAGTGGCTCAACTACGAGGGCGAGATCGCCATCGTCATCGGCAAGACGTGCCGCAACATCTCGCCCGAGGAGGCCGGCGACTACATCCGCGGCTACACCGTCGCCAACGACTACGGCCTGCACGACTTCCGCGACACCGACTCCGGTTCGATGCTGCGCGTCAAGGGTGCCGACACGCTCTGCCCCGTCGGCCCCGGCGTCGTCGAGGGCTGGGATTTTCGCGGCAAGCGCATCCGCACCCTCGTCAACGGTGAGGTGAAGCAGGACGGCACGACCGACGAGATGGAGTGGAACATGCACTACCTCGTCGCCGACATCGCCCGCACCATCACGCTGCAGCCCGGCGACCTGCTGCTGTCCGGCACGCCCGCCATCTCGCGCACTGTGTACCCGGGTGACGTCGTCGAGGTCGAGGTCGAGGGTCTCGGCACGCTGCGCAACCACATCGTCACGGGGCCGACGCCGATCCGCACCGACGTCGGCGCTCAGGTGACCGAGTCCGAGGAAGTTCTCTCCACCGCCCAGGGTGGCGACTGGGAGTTCCGCGGTATCCGAAAGCCGATGCCTCCGCAGCCGTGATGCTCGCACCTTCTGGCGCGGCTTCCGGCGGTGTGGCTTCGCAGGCTCAGCCGCACCGCTCGGTGCGACACGACCGGCGGGGGCGGCGCGGAATGATGTCCCACTCGGTGCAATCACGCCACGAGTAGGAGCTGTTCGTGGCGAGTTCTCCCCACTCGGTGTTGATACGCACGATGTGGGAGTTGTTCGTGGCGAAGTCTCCCCACGTGGTGTCGAAACGCACCACGTGGGAGAACTGTGAGGTGATGACGATGACGATGACGACTAGGCGGGTGACGGCGTGAGTCGACCCATCATCGCGATGCCGGCGCGGTTCTCCGCGTCCGCGTCAGCTCTGCGCTACGGCGCAGATGTCATGGCGCGCGCGCTCATGGACGCCGTCTGGGCGGCGGGGGGCGAGCCGGTCGTCATCCACCCCGTTGCCCCGATCGCCGAGCCGATGACCGCTGGGGGCGATGACGGCACCGAGCGCGGGGCTCCCGACGCACTCGTCGACCCAACGCGTGGATTCGCCGGTATTCCAGACGCGTTCGTCGACCAGGTCGCCGAACGCGTGGCCTTCGCCGATGGCATCCTCCTGCCCGGTGGTGGCGACATCTCGCCCGTCTGGACAGGCGAAGCGATGCACGACACCCACTACGACGTCGACGTCGAACAGGACGCGTTCGACTTCGCACTCGCGCGCGTCATCGTCGGACGGGCCGTGCCGGTGCTCGCGATCTGTCGTGGCATGCAGTTGCTCAACGTGGCCTTGGGGGGCACGTTGCACTTCGACATGGACGACGAGCTCGGCGTGTCGGCGCACCGTCATCGCGTCGAGGACGTCGAGCTCGACCCGTCGTCTCGCCTCGCGCAGGTGCTCGGCGGGTCGAGCGTCAAGGCCAGCTGCTACCACCACCAGTGCCTACGGGACGTCGCGCCCGGCTGGCGGGTCGTCGCGCGTGCCGATGACGGGACGACGGAAGCCGTCGAACTCGACCCGACGACCGACGCTGTGGCGGCAGGCACCTCGGCGAGCGAGCGCGAGTCAGGCCTTGTGGGCGCGGGGGCCAGCATCGTCGCGGTGCAATGGCACCCGGAGGACACCTTCGACACCGATGCGCAGCAACTGCGATTGTTCAGCGACCTCGTCGAACGCGCCCGTCACGCCTGAGCGCGACGCACTTTCGACGCCGACGTGCAACAACTGCGGCTGCTCAGCGATCTCGTCGAGCGCGCTCGTCACGCCTGAGCCCACGCACACTGACCCCGGTTCTTCACGCTGTGTTTCCGGGGACGCGAGCCAAGAGCCAGGCGCCGACGGGGCCGTCGGCGTCTCGCGTTCACCTCGGCCCGGGGGGCAGTTCACCTAGGCACAAGTGCACCCGGGTGCATTTGCGCAGAGTCTGAGTGCGGAGCCACTCACTCGCCTCGGGCGTACTTCAGAGGGGGCATGCCGGCCGGGCCCTGCTCACGCGGGCCCGCCGGCGGAACGCCAGGCGCCGAGGGGCTGTGCGGGGTAGTCCATGAGTTCCGTCGTCTCGTCGATGACGACGAAGCCGCGTCGCTCGTAGTTTCGCAGCGCCGCCGGGCCGTCGAGGCTGCACGTGTGAACCCAGACGCGTTGCGTCGCCGGCGCCTTATGACGCTCGGCGAGCGTCCAGGCTGCGTCGATGCCATGGGCCAGCAGCGTGCGGCCGAGGCCCCGTCCGATGGCGGTCTCGACGAGTCCGAAGTAGCGAATCTCGACGCTCGCTCGACCACGCGCCTCCGCCGCGCCGACCGGTGTCGGCTGGATCTGCACGTAGCCCGCCGGTTCGCCGCCGACGTACGCGACGTAGGTCTCGGTGCCGGTGACGCCGAGGTCGGCGAGCCACTGCTCGCGCGTCCAGCCGAGGCGGTCGGTCCACGTCCACGGCCCGCCGACGACGGCGTAGAGGTAGCGGGCAAACTCGGGGCTCGGGTTCGGCACCAGGTCGATCCGAACGTCCTCAGGACGGCTCGCCATGTCGTCATGCGGGCCGGATGCGACGTCGGGGGCGTCGGCCGTCGGGGTGCTGACGCAGTGGCCACGCGGCGTGGTGTGCGGGCGCTCGGGCATCTCGAGCGTCCACGTGGTGACGGGGCGCAACGGCATGGTTCTCCTCGATCGGGCGGGTTGACTGGTAGGCGTCACATCATCGGCCACGCTGCGCCGGGCGGGCCTCGGGTGGACGTCAGACGGACGTGTGGGCGCCGAGGCCTTCGGCCGTCGTCACGACCTTGCGGAGTGCCTTCGTCAGGACGGTGAGTTCGTCGGGCGTCAGGTCGGCGACGAGTTGCTGTTCGCCGGAGTTGAACTGGGGAAACAGCTCCTCCATGAGCGTCATCCCGGCGGGCGTCAGTGACAGGTGCGCGAACCGCTTGTCACTCGACGACTGGGTGCGCTTGAGCCATCCCCGGGCTGAGAGGGTCTTGACGACGCCCGACAGCGTCGCCTTGCTGATGCCGGCGCTCTCGGCGACCTCGCGCGTCTCGGGTTCGCCGTAGATCCACACGCTCCACAGCACGACGAAACCCGTCCACGACAGCTCGTGCGGACGCAGGACGGTGTTCGTCATGTGGTTGCGCGATGCGTTCGCCGCGCGGTGGATGCTGCTGACGGCGTGCATGGCGGCGACATCGATCTTCGCGTCGGCCAGCTTGCTCGAGGCCAGGGTCTCGGTCTCGAGCAGCGTGTGATGACTCGGCATCAGCCCACATTATCTTTCGGATCCGAACAGACGTGGATGACGTCCACCGTGCCCCCGGCCGCGCGAGGTTCTCTCACATCAGATCGGAGCGAATGAGGAAGCGTTTGCCCTCGGGCGCCTCGAGGGAGAAGCCGCCGCCCCGTCCGTCGATGGCGTCGACGGTGAGGTGAGTGTGCTTCCACGTCTCGAACTGTTCCCGGCTCATCCAGAACTCCAACTCGGCATCGTCGCCTGCCACGTCCGGGAGCGTGAACGTGCCGAGCAGGACGTCGGCCTGACCCGTGCGGAACTGCCCTGCCGGGTAACACATCGGGGTCGACCCGTCACAGCACCCGCCGGACTGGTGGAACATGAGACGACCGTGCTCGGCCACGAGCTGGTGCAGCAGAGCGACGGCGTCCGGCGTCAGGGCGACCCGGCTGACGGTCTCTCCGGCCACACCGGCTCGTGACTCGAGGTTCATCACTTGTCCTCGCGCTCCGTCGTGTAGTCGATGACGACGCGCCCGTCGATCTTGCCGTGGTGCATCTCGTCGAACACCGCGTTGATGTCGTCGAGGTTCCGCTTGCTGAACGTCGGGTGGATGAGGCCTCGGGCGTAGAAGTCGAGAGCCTCGACCATGTCCTGCCGGGTGCCGACGATCGATCCGCGGATCGTCAGGCCCTTGAGGACGACGTCGAAGATCGGCGCCGGGAAATCACCCGGAGGAAGACCGTTGAACACGATGGTTCCCCCGCGACGCGCCATGCCGATGGCCTGGCCGAACGCCTTGGGGTGCACCGCCGTGACGAGGACGCCGTGGGCGCCACCGCCTGTGGCGTCGAGGACGGCCTGCGTCGGGTCCTCGACCGCGGCGTTCACCGTGACCTCCGCGCCGTGCTTCTTCGCGAGCTCCAACTTGTCGTCGGCGACGTCCACGGCGACGATCCGCATGCCCATGGCCTTGGCGTACTGGACGGCGATGTGCCCCAGCCCGCCGATGCCGGAGATGACGACCCACTGCCCGGGGCGCACCTCCGTCACCTTCAGACCTTTGTACACGGTGACGCCGGCGCACAGCACGGGAGCGATCTCGTGGGGGTCCGCGCCCTCGGGGATGCGAGCGGCGAACGTGGCGTCGACGAGCATGTACTGCCCGAACGAGCCGTTGACGCTGTACCCGCCGTTGGTCTGCTCCTCGCACAGCGTCTCCCAGCCGTTGCGGCAGTGTTCACACGTGCCGCACGCGGAGGCGAGCCAGGCGTTGCCCACCATGTCGCCGACGGCGAGTTCGGTGACGCCCTCGCCGAGTTTCTCGACGACGCCGACTCCCTCGTGGCCGGGGATGAACGGCGGTTCGGGCTTGACCGGCCAGTCACCGTCCTTGGCGTGCAGGTCGGTGTGGCACACACCCGATGCGATCAGCTTGACGAGCGCTTGACCCGGCCCGGGTTCCGGCAGTTCCACATCCTTGACGTTCAGGTCTTCGCCGAAGACGTCCACGACTGCAGCTTGCATGGTGCTCATGACTCTTTCCTTCGTGTGGTTGCGATCTGATCCGTGATGCGGGTCGGCTCAGAAGAAGCCGAGCTTGTTCTCCGAGTAGGAGACGAGGAGGTTCTTCGTCTGCTGGTAGTGGTCGAGCATCATGAGGTGGTTCTCCCGCCCGATGCCGGAGCTCTTGTAGCCGCCGAACGCGGCGTGTGCCGGGTAGTTGTGGTAGTTGTTCACCCACACGCGGCCCGCCTGGATGTCGCGGCCCGCGCGGTAGGCGGTGTTGCCGTTGCGGGACCACACACCGGCGCCGAGGCCGTAGAGGGTGTCGTTCGCGATCTTCAGCGCCTCGTCGTACGTACCGAACTTCGCCACGGACACGACCGGCCCGAAGATCTCCTCCTGGAAGATCCGCATGTTGTTCGTGCCCTCGAAGATGGTCGGCTCGACGTAGAAACCGCCACCCAGATCGCCGTCCAACTCGGCCTGCCGACCACCGGTGAGCACCTTCGCGCCCTCCTTCTTGCCGATGTCGAGGTAGGAAAGGATCTTCTGCAACTGGTCGTTCGAGGCCTGCGCGCCGATCATCGTCGAGTCGTCGAGCGGGTTGCCGGCCTTGATCTTCTTCGTGCGTTCGACGACGTCGGCCATGAACTGCTCGTAGATCGACTCCTGGACGAGCGCGCGCGACGGGCAGGTGCACACCTCGCCCTGGTTGAGGGCGAAGAGGGTGAAGCCCTCCTGCGCCTTGTCGTAGAACGCGTCGTCCGCCTGGGCGATGTCCTCGAAGAAGATGTTGGGGCTCTTGCCGCCGAGTTCGAGGGTCACCGGGATGAGGTTCTCCGAGGCGTACTGCATGATGAGGCGGCCGGTCGTCGTCTCACCCGTGAACGCGATCTTGCGGATGCGCTTGTTCGACGCGAGCGGCGCTCCGGCCTCGACGCCGAACCCGTTGACGACGTTGACGACACCGGCGGGGATGAGGTCCTCGATCAGTTCGATGAGCACCATGATCGACGCGGGCGTCTGCTCGGCGGGCTTGAGGACGACGCAGTTGCCGGCCGCGAGCGCCGGCGCGAGCTTCCACACGGCCATGAGGATGGGGAAGTTCCACGGAATGATCTGCCCGACGACGCCGAGCGGCTCGTGGAAGTGGTAAGCGACGGTGTCCTCGTCGATCTGCGAGAGGCTGCCTTCCTGCGCGCGGATGGCACCGGCGAAGTAGCGGAAGTGGTCGATCGCGAGGGGGATGTCGGCGTTGAGCGTCTCGCGCACCGGCTTGCCGTTGTCCCACGTCTCCGCGACGGCGATCTTCTCGAGGTTCTCCTCCATCCGGTCGGCGATCCGGTTGAGGATGAGTGCCCGCTCCGCGGGCGAGGTCTTGTTCCACGTCGGTGCCGCCGCCCATGCCGCGTCGAGGGCGGCCTCGATGTCCTCGGCGGTGCCGCGGCCCACCTCGCAGAACGTCTTGCCGGTGACCGGGGTGGGGTTCTCGAAGTACTGCCCCTTCTTCGGCGCGACCCATTCGCCGCCGATGAAGTGCTCGTAGCGCTTCTTGAACTCGACCTTGGAGCCCTCGGTTCCCGGGTTGGCGTAGACCGTCATCGCAGCTTCCTTTCCCTGAGCCCGCGGGATGTGACGCGGGGTTGCGTGATGTGCGTCACGTTACGAAGGGCTGCGTTGCATCAACGTTGCACTGCCCGTGCAACGCGCTCTGCGGGCGTCAGTTCGCCTGGCGCAGACGAGTGTCGAGCTGTTCGAGATGCGTGAGAACGATGGCCCGCTGCGGCGCGCGCGGTGGCAGGACGGTGAGTGCCATGTGCCACGACTCGACGTCATCGGCGGCCTCGGGCAGGTCGAGGTAGCGCAGAAGGGTCTCGGGAGTGGCGTCACTGAGCATCGCTTCGCGCAGCGACCCGGACGTCGAACGCAGCAGGTCGACGACGGGCTCCGCCTCGCTGCGCGTCAGCGAGGCTCCGCGATACAGCTCGAGGGCTTCGTCGTGCTCGCCGCGACGCAGATGCTCCGTGACCTGGACGGCATCAATGAGCAGTGGCCCCGTGAGGCGGTAGGGGCGGCTTTCGAGGTTCGGCGCGCCGGGAATCGTGTCGAGCCGTCGACGAAGCCGCAGCAACTCGCCGCGGATGGTGGCGGGCGGCGTGCCGTCCGGGTAGACGAGGGCCCCGATCTCGTCGGCGCTGAGGCCTTGGGGTTCGAGCGCGAGTGTCGCGAGGAGTTCGGCGTGGCGGTCGGTGAGTGCGTGGGTGGCCGTACCCGTTTCGATGCAGGGGCGGCCGTGGTGGACGAGACGCAGCCGCGCGCTCGTGTGCGGTGGAGGGGCGACCGGCACCCCGGCGAGGCGAAGTTCACGAGCCACCGCGGCCGCGGTGGCCTGCACGAGTGCGAGGGTGCGCCGGTCGGCCGCAGCGTCACCTCCCGTCACGTCGAGAGCGCCGAGCACCTCGCCGGTGACGGGGTCGACGAGCGGCGCCGCGGAGCAGCTGAACGGGTGGACGTCCGGGCGCGTGTGCTCCTCGCGATGGATCGAGACCGCCTCGCCGCGGGCCACAGCTCGGCCCGGCGCGTTCGTGCCGACCTGCGCCTCCGACCAGTTCGCCCCCGCGGTGAAGCCGATGCTCTCGGCGCGGCTGCGGGCGCGGGAGTCTCCGTCGACGTAGTGCAGGCGTGCCTCGCGGTCCGCGATGGCGATGACGAGACCCTCGTCGCGTGCCGTCGAGCTCAACAGCGAACTGACGAGGGGGATCGCGGCGGCGAGCCGAGCGTGGACGCAGCCGGGGCCGCACCCGCAGGCGCAACCCCGTGGACGGGATTTGTGCCGCATCCCTCCCCCTCTCGTCGTGACCCACATCACACTACACCCGTCCGGGGTGGGGTGGGTCGGCGGCGTGACGCTGCGTGCCGTGTGTCCACGAACTCATCTGCGACGCAGGCTGCCGCCCTTCGCGGCCGCCTCGCTCACACGAGACGTTCGAGCGTCTCGCCGCCGTTCCAGACGACGCCGATCTGCCGGTAGTAGCCGCCGATGATCTCGTCGACCTCCAGGGCGGCGAGTTCCTCCGTGGGCGATTCGAACAGGCGCAGATCGACGTCACCACGCCACGCCTGCCCGCCCTCGAACTCGGCCGCGCCGGATGAGATGAGCTCGCTGTAGGCGTCACCCATCGCGCCGCGGGCGATGTCGGGGTAGATGCGGTGGTGGGCCATCGGGTGGCCGTTGACGAAGCCGTTCGTCTCGGACGGTTCGCGCAGCGTCAGCACCGCCTCGGCGAGGCGACGGTCGCCCGCCGCGAGCGTCGCGCCGAACATTCCGCCCTCCGCGATCTGCGGCGCGCCCTGGCTGAAGGGGTGCGGGCGCGTCTGCCACATCGAGCCGAGCTTCTTCGGGTAGCCCTGGTGCAGGCCGCGGCCGATGGCGAAGTCCTTGTCGACCCAGATGTAGACGCAGCGGCTGAACGTGCGGCCCTCGTAGGAGCAGCGCACGACGACGAACGCCTCCTTGTACTGCGCGCGCACCGGGTCGAGCAGCTCCTCGCGCGACGAGCTGCACGACTGCCAGTCGGCCCAGATGAGCGCGACGGCGCCCGGGTCCTCGTCGGCGAGCTCCAGCGGTTCGGGCAGCAGTTCGCGTACGCGCTCGGGGTTCGTGCGGTACTCGACGGTGAGCAGGTCGCCCGAGTAGTACCACGGCGGTGACGGGATGATGCCCGACGTGCCGCCGACGGTGCGCGGGTAGAAGAAACCCTTGAGTTCGGGGGATTCGCTCATGGCAGAGCCCTTTCGGTGTCGGCGCGTGTGCGCGCGGCGAGGGCGTCGAAGTTCCTTCGCCGTAAATCGTTCGTATCCGTACGACACGCGCTATGCTACCCGATCATGAGGGTTTGTGTGGCGTGAGTCACACGGTATGTTCGGACCCGAACGAAACGTGCGCACCCCGACCCGGCAACCGTCGAGGTTCGCTCACAACGGCGTGAGAGGCGACGAGGCATGACGAACTCAGGGAGCAAGTCGAGCGAGCCGGGGGCCGTGGCCGAGGCCATGGCGAAGTGTCGGGCGGAGGGCATCGACGTCATCCGCCTCGGCTACTCCGACATCATCGGCACCGACCGCAGCAAGGACCTGCTCGTCAACCGCTTCGAACGCACGACGGGGCACGGCGTCGCGTTCTGCCGCAGCGTGTACGGCACGACGCCGATGGGCGACGTCGTCGACATCGAGGGTGGGCTCGCCGCCGGCCTGCCGGACATCGTCGCGCGCCCCGACATCGAGACGCTGACTCGCGTGCCGTGGGAGCCGGGCGTCGCACACGTCATCGCCGACGTCTTCAACCCCGACGGCTCGCCGTCAGCCGAGAGCCCGCGCTACGTGCTGAAGAACGTCATCGAGAAGTTCTCCTCGATCGCCGGCACGCCGATCTGCGGGCCCGAGCTCGAGTTCTACGTGCTGCAGGAGGACGAGAACTCCGATTCCGGCTGGTCGCGCTACGGCGAGATGAGCGGCAACGTCTACGTCAGCGGCCTGCGTGGTGACCCGGAGAACGTGTTGCTGCAGACGCTGCGTCAGCTCGGCGAGTACGACATCGAGGTCGTCGCCGCGAACCACGAGTTCTCGAGCGGGCAGTTCGAGATCAACCTGTGGCACTCCGACGCGATGGACGCCTCCGACCGCGCGTTCCGCTTCAAGGCCGCCGTCAAGGAGATGGCGCGGGCGCGCGGCAAGCTCGCGACGTTCATGGCGAAGCCGTTCAACGACGAGGGCGGTTCCGGTTTCCACCTGCACTTCTCGACGCAGGACGCCGACGGCAACCACCTGTTCGACGACCCGAACGGCGAGCACGGCCTGTCGAAGGTCGCGCACCACGCGATCGGCGGCATCCTCAAGCATGCGCCGGCGCTGACGGCGCTCGCGAACCCGACGATCAACTCGTACAAGCGGTTCGGGCCCGACACGCTCGCGCCGTGGCTCATCGACTGGGGTCTCGACAACCGCAGCGCGATGGTGCGCATCCCGCCGGAGCGCGGCTCCGCATCGCGTCTCGAACTGCGCCTCGGCGACGCGTCGGCCAACCCGTACCTGCTGACGGCGGCGACGCTGGCCGCTGCCTACCTCGGCATCCGTGACGAGATCGACCCCGGCGAGCCGCTCGTCGGCTACGGCTACGACCCGGAACGTTCGCCGATGCTGCCGTCGTCGCTGTGCGCCGCACTCGACGCGCTCGAGGCGGACACCGAGATGCGTGAGGTGCTCGGCGAGCAGTTCGTCGCGACGTTCCTCGCCTACAAGCGCAACGAGATCGAGCGCTTCAACAGCTTCATCACCGACTGGGAGTTCCGCGAGTACACCTACCACCTGTGATCGCGCCCGCGACCAGGCGCTTCGCGCACCCTTCCCGATTTTCCTGCTGAACGAGGAGAGACGACATGACCATCATCGACCAGGGCGCAGCTCCCGAGGCCGACGCCGCGTTCGACGTCGCCGACGTCGACTTGTCCAACATCGACCGCTTCCGCGACAACGAGGGATGGGCGCAGTTCGACGCGCTGCGTCACGCCGACCCGGTGCACTGGACGGAGGAGAGCGACGGCAAGGGCTTCTGGGCCGTCACGAAGTACGACGACATCTGGGTCGTCGACAAGGATTCCGAGACGTTCACGTCGGAGCAGTTCGTCAACCTCGAGGACGTCGACGACGACCTCATGGATTTCCGCCGCTCCATCCTCGAGACGGACGGCGCCCGTCACGCCGCGCTGCGCAAGCTCATCCAGCGCGAGTTCTCGCCGCGCAACCTGCTGAAGAACTACGAGGCGTTCCTGCGCGAGCTGACGAAGAACACCGTCGACGAGGCGAAGAAGGCGTCGCCGAACGGCGAGTTCGACTTCGTCGAGAAGATCTCCGCGGACTTCCCGATCCAGGTGCTCGCCCGTCTGCTCGACGTGCCGCGCGAGCACACGGGCCAGCTCATCCAGTGGGGCAACGAGATGGTCGCGAACACAGACCCCGATTACACCGAGCACCTGCTCGACTCGCCCGAGTCGGAGAAGTACCGTCACCTGCCGTTCCGTTCGCCGACGGTTCAGGACGTGTGGGACTACGGCCGCGACCTGCGCGACAAGCGCGTCGGTGGCGAGGGCAAGGACCTCGTCTCGATCCTCGCGAACAAGATGCCCGAGGACGGGGTTCCGCTCACCGACCAGGACTTCAACAACTACTTCTCACTGCTCGTCATCGCCGGCAACGAGACGACGCGTCACGCGATCAGCCAGATCATGCTCGGCCTCATCGCGCAGCCCGATCAGTTCGAGGCGATGAAGGACGATGCGTCGCTCATCGAGTCGGGCCTCGAGGAGCTGCTGCGCTGGGCGTCGCCCGTCTACCACTTCCGTCGGACGGCGACGAGGGATGTCGAGCTCGGCGGCAAGCAGATCAAGGCCGGCGACAAGGTCGTCATGTGGTTCGCGTCCGGCAACCGTGACGAGGACGTCTTCCCCGAGCCGTACAAGATCGACGTGACGCGCAAGAACGTCGATCACATGACGTTCGGCAAGGGCTCACCGCACCTGTGTCTCGGCAACAACCTCGCGCGCCTCGAGATCCGTCTGCTGCTCGAGGAGCTGCTGCCGCGCATCGACTCGATCGAGCTTGCCGGCGACGTCAAGCGCGTGCGCTCGAACTTCGTCAACGGGGTGAAGAAGCTCCCGGTTCGTGTTCAGTGGGCCAACTGACGCGGCGAATGACGCACGGTGGCGGGTAACTCACGGATTGGCGCGGAACTTCGCGCCTACCCGTGAGTTACCCGCCTCGCTGCGTGGGCAGCGGCGAACGCGAAGTCGACGTGGTCGGTCGGTTCGCGCGGCCGCCCAAAGCGTCAGTCCTCGACGATGACGAGCAGGCCCTTGTCGGCGATGACGGCGTCGAGGCTGACGCCTGTGAGGTCGCCGACTGCCTTCTTGAGCGTCTTCTCGGGATCACCGTCGATGACGGACGTCGGCTCTCCCTCGACGGGCTCGCCGTCCTCGGCGGTGATCTGCGCGTCGTCGAGCGACAGCATGCGGCTCGACTCGCCGGCGTCGATGATGAGCAGCCACGTCTTCGAGCCGCCCGCGAAGACGGCGGTGACGGCTTCGTCGGCGATGTCCGGGATGAGGTCGGGCTGCAGCATCAGCTCGTAGCCGACGAGGACGACGGCGTCGCGCTCGTCGTTCGTGCGCGCCGTGAAGGCGCCGACGTAACCGGCCGGCAGGGCGTTCGAGATGGCTTCCTCACCCGTGACGTAGTCGGTCGTCGCGTCGAGGATGCCGCTGGGAAGCTCGTCGATCGTCATGCCGGGAAGGACGGCGAACGCCGTGTTCATAGCCATGCCCCCAGCCTACGGGTGGTGCGATAGAACGACATGACCCGGCGCGGGGTGATTCACCCTCCGCCCGAATCTTCGACCCGCTCGCATACGGCGTCTTGCCGTGGTGCCGGCACGCAGCGCGGGTGTCCCGCGCCGGGGTGCCATCGCGGGGTGCGCTGCGCGGCCTCAGGCCATGGCGCCGCGTGAGGAAATCGGTCGAACGGTGGCCACGAACCGCCCTACGATCGGGTATGGACACCAGCCCAGACCCTCTGCAGCGCCTGAGCAAGCACCTCGCGGCGCGCCGGCGTGACGACATCGAGGGGCGCCCGGTCGTCATCCTCGCCCCCGTCCTGGCAAGCGCGACCCGTCACGTCGTGCAGGCCCGCGAGAACGGTGCCGCGCGCATCCTCGTGATCACGTGGGGCGACGGCACCGGCCCGCTGCCCGAGCCAGATTGGATCACGGTTCACCGCTTGGCGATGAGCCCGGTGCATGACGTGGTCGATGAGGTACGCGCCTGGCAGCACCTTCTGCGGGAGTCAGACGACGGGGTGGGCGCGGTGCTCGACGCGTTCGACCCCGAGGCGAGGGCTGTCGTCATCGTCGCGCTCGCTCTCGGCGCTGATTCGTTCTACGGGCGAGGCACCTACGGCGCGCGCAGCGAGAAGCAGGAGCGGTTGGAAGACAAGACGCTCAGTCGCGAGCTGTGGGAGGCGGCAGGCGTCCCGCATGCGCCCGAAGAGGTCGTCCCAGCACACCTCGACGAGGTGCGAGCGGCCGCCGCGCGTCTCGATCGCGGTGTCGGAACGGTCTGGTCGGCCGACGCGAGCGAGGGTCTCAACGGTGGCGCGGTGCTGGTGCGGCACGTCACGGACGACGGCGCGGCCGCATACGAAGCGCTCGCGCCCCATGCCGAGCGGCTGCGTCTCATGCCCTACCTCGAAGGTGTGCCCTGCTCCATCCACGGCCAGGTCGCTGACGACGGCGTCGCCGTCCTCCGGCCGGTGGAACTCGTGATGCTGCAGCCCCACGGCAGCGATCGCTTTCGTCAGGCGGGCATCTCTTCGTGGTGGGATCCGGCGCCGGCTGATCGCGATCAGATGCGCGCCACCGCCCGCGCTGTCGGCGAAGTGCTCGCGCGGCGCCATCACTACCGCGGCTCCTTCGGCATCGACGGCATCCTCACCGCTGAGGGTTTCATCCCCCATGAGCTCAATCCGCGTCACAGCGGCGGCATCTCAACGCTCGGCAAGGGCCTCGAGCGGTTCTCGTTGCTCGACACGCACCAGCACTTGCTCATCCACGGCACGCTGCCTCTGGCGATGACGCAGTTCGAAGACCTCGTTGTCGAGGCGTGCGACGCGGCGCGAATCGGCTCTGCCTACCTGGCGACGGAGGCCGTGCAGGCCGCAAAGACGACCACCGTTCATGTCTGCGGTCACCCGGGGCCCGACGCGCTCGTCACCGATGACGTGCGTGGCGCGCTCCAGGTCGTCGACGACGAGGCCGGGGCGACGGGGCAGCTCGAGATCGGGCCGGCGTCGATGGGTGCGCTCGTGCGTTTCACTCCCCTCGCCATCGAGCCGGGTGAACGACTGGCACCCTGGGCGCTCGCGGCCTATGAACTGGCTGACCGCCTTTGGGGCACCGGATATGGCGACCTCGTCGCTCAACCGCAGGTGCGCTGACAGAAAGGCACTGTTCGTCCCGGCGGCGCGTACCTCGGAGCGCACGGTCTCGAGGCGTCGGCCCAGGTGTTCGCGGCGGCTATCCAGGACGCAGGTGAGTCACGAAGTGCAGGGTGAGTCGCTTCCACATGACTCACCCTGCACTTCGTGACTCACCTGGCCGTACGCGCGTGTGACGGGCCCGGCGATGTGTCAGATGCCCGGCTCGGCGACCTCTTCGTCGGGCAGGGGAGCGTCGCGTTCGGCCGTGGCGGCCTGTCGGGCGAGGGCCTCGGCAGCCGCGTGGATCTGGTCGATGACGGGTTCGGTCTCGGGCTTCATCGTCACGCTGCGCAGGATGCGCGCGCCGACGAGGGGTTCGCCCTCCTGCGCCGACCCGGCGCTTCGCTCATCGATGACGTGCCCGCGCGCGGCCATGTCGTCGGCGTCCACCTGATACGTCGCGACGAACAGCGACTCGTCGCGCGGGGCATTCATGCCGGCGGTGAGGATCGCGCCGGAGCGACGGTCGATGTCGGTGAGCGAGTCGCCGATCGGGAAGTAGCTGACGATGTCGAGGTCCGGCTCCTGGTACAGCTCGAACACGTCGGACGCGCGCAACTTCTCGGCCCACGCAAGCGCAGCGCGACGCCCCGGCGCGACGACCTCACCCATGCCCTCACGCGTCAACGGCAGCAGCTGCAGCGTCATCCACAACGCGGCCGCCGACGCACCGGAGCGCGAGCACTCGAGCGAGATCTCGCCCATGTGGATGTCGTCGCCCGTCGTGAAGTACGTGTACGGCGAGGTGTGGTCGTAGAAGTTCGCGACGTTCGGATCCCTGAAGATCACCGCGCCGCAGCCGTACGGCTGAAGGCCGTGCTTGTGCGGGTCGATGACTACGGAGTCGGCCTCGTCGATCGCGCGGAACGCCGCCGCCACCTCGGGCGCGAGCAGCGAGTCGTCGTCGGCGAGGAGGCGGAAGAACCCGCCGTACGCGGCGTCGACGTGGACGCGGACGCCATACTTGCGGCACAGCGGAATCGCCTTGTCGATCGGATCGACGGCCCCCAAGCCCGTCGTCCCGGCCGTCATGACGACGGTGCCGATGCCGCCGTCCTTGAGGAACCACTCGAGCGCGTCAAGATCCATGCGTCCGCGGCTGTCGGTCGGGATCGACACCGACGGCACGTTGAGCAGGTGGCTCATGCGCCCATGCGTGTAGTGCGCGTCAGCGCTGTGCGCGATCGCCTTGCGCGGATGCGTCTCCCGCGCCACGAACAGCGCCTCCAGGTTCGCGACGGTGCCCGAGGTCGTCAGGTGGCCGAGGTGGCAGAGTCGGTTCCCGTCACCACATTCCTCTGGCTCGTCTCGGCTGCTCGCTCCGGGCCTCGCGTCGCTCGTGTCCTCACTCGCAGTTCGACGAGCGGTGCACCCGAACATGCGCGCAATCTCATCGGCCGCCTCGACCTCCATGCGCGTCGTCGCGGCGCCGGCGTCGAGGTCGTGGTTGTTGGGGTTGATGAGCATCGTCGTGAGATACCCGACGACGGCCGCCGGGTGCGGCGGCTTCAACATCTGGCCGACGTAGCGAGGGTGGAAGAACGGGTAGTTGACACTCAGACGCGACGTCAGTTCGTCGAATGCCGCCTTGAACTGCGCGTGCTCGACGCTCTGCGCCGGATGCGGGGTGGAGGGGCCGTACTCGTTCATCCACTCCGTGATGAATCGCGTTGCCTCGCCGAGGTATTCGGTCAGCTGCGGCATCGCGTCGGCCGACAGCCCGGGCACGCCGGCAGCAGCTGTGGCGCCGTCAGGCGGGGTGATCGTAATGGTCGTCTCCGATGCTCGCGCGTGATGTCAGGCAGTGGTGCCCTGCACATTCTGTGACGTGGGCCACGTGAAATAGACGAGATGGGGCTAGGCTCCTCGATACCTGTTCTCACTCTCTGCCATGCCTTCTGGGCATGGCCTCATCGGAAGGTCGCCCGTCGTGGAGCTGCGAGTCCTGCGCTACTTCGTCGCGGTCGCCGACGCCGGATCGGTGACGGCGGGGTCGGCGGCGTCGCACGTCAGCCAGCCTGCGGTTTCGCGGCAGTTGCGGGCGCTCGAGCGCGAGCTGGGGGTCGAGTTGCTCGTCCGTTCCGAGGGTGGGGTGCGGCTGACAGCGGCCGGGGCCGAACTGCTCGTGCTGGCCCGCGGCCTGCTCGAACGGGAGGCGACGCTCAAGCGCACCGCGGCGTTTCTCGCGTCCGGGAGGCTCACGTCGTTGACGATCGCCGCGCCGAGCACGACGCTCAGCGACGTCATCGCACCGTTCCTCGCGGCGGGCCCGGCGCGGGGTGCGTTGGCGCCGGAGGTCAACGTCGTCAGCCGTTCGACGAGTGAGGTCTTCGCGGCGCTCGGGGAGGGCGCGGACATCGTCGTCGCACCAGCCGTTCCGCCGCCGGAGGTGGCGTCGATGCTGATCGCCGAGTTGCCGGTGCGCGCGTACGTCGGCGCCCGGGGCGTGCTCGATGGTGAGGGCGCCGAGCGTGACCGCTCGGTGAATCTCGAGGCGCTCGCACGCGTCGACCCGCTCGTCATGCTGCCGGGCCGACACCCCGTCAGCCAGGTGTTGACGCGCGCGTTCGCCGAGGCGGGCCTCGCGCCACAGCACGTGCAGGAGGTCGACTCGCCGGAAGCCGCCCAGGCGCTCGCGGCCTCGGGGCGCGGCGTCGCGGTGCTGACGAACGACACCCGGTTCGGGCTCATCCCGCGCCGCGTGCGTGACGCCGACGGCTCGGTGCTGACGATGCCGCTGCATGCCGCGTGGACGCCGACGCATCACGCCGTCGACGAGATCGCCGCCCTCGCCGCCGAGCTGCGCGACTTCTGTGCGCGGCTCTACCGCGACGACCTCACGTCCTGAAAGGCGCGCCCGCCTGATCGGGCGTGAACATCGCCCGAGAACGCGTCGACCGTGATGCGGATCCGGGCAACGTTGACGCCCGCGTCAGTCGAGGCTGTCGAAATGCTCCGCGCTCCAGCCGACAAGGGGGGCGAGGTCGTCTCTTACGTCGGTCTCTTCGAGAACTCGGGCGTCAGCCGGCGCCATGTGGCGCCGAACCTCGCGTTCGAATAGGTCAACGCTCATCAGCTCGCGGCGACCTGCTCCAGGAACCCGTCGACGAGGACGCCGGCGCGGCGGCGGCCTTCGTCATCCCATTCCTTCGCGGCAGCGATCTCGGCGTCGGCGTCGCGCCCGAGGGAGGCGAGCATCTCGCGTCCGCCGTTGTCGCACCAGCCCGTCAGCATCTCGCTGGAGAGTTCGGGATGGAACTGCACGGCGAGGTTCTTGCGCAGCACGAAACCCTGCGACGCCATGTCGTTGCGCGCGAATTCGACGGCGTCCGGCGGCACCTGCCAGCGGTCGTAGTGCCAGGCGAACCACTTGCCACCGGGCACCATGTCCTCGCGTTCGCTGCTCACCTCGACGAACCCGATCTCCGGTTCGGGCGCGCGCCCGACCGAGCCGCCGTGCGTGCGCGCCAGAAGCTGCGCGCCGAAGCAGATGCCGAGGACGGGGACGCCCGCGGTGTCCGCGTCGCGCAGCAGCTGCATCTCGGGCGCCAACCATGAGCCGATCATCTCGTCGTCCCACGCCGACCAGTACGAGCCCATGACGACGAGCGCGTCGAACTCGCGCACGTCGGGAAACTCGACGTCGACGCCCGGGTTCTCGAAATCCTTCTCCGGCACGACCTGGAAGAGTGTCTCCTCGTAACCGCGCTCGCGAAAGCGATCCGCGACGGCGCCGGGGGGCGAACAGTGGTCGTGCTGGACGATGAGGACGCGCTTGGTCATGATGAACTCCTGGCGACGGCCCGCACGACGATCGAGGCGTCAGGCGGGGGCGATTGGGCGGCGTGCTCCCACGCTAGGCCAGATCGTTCGCCCCCGAAAGACTTTGCGGCGATGGAATGTTGCCTGGGTCACACACCCGTCATGAACATGCGTAGACTGACAACTCGTTCGCACCCGAACAACATCGCGTCGTGCGTCGCCTCCCTGCGTGCAGATGCACCCGGGTGCATCTGTACGCAAGGGGGGCGAGACGACGCGCTGTGCGCAGTGAAGGAGACAGGCATGGTTTCGGAATCGACTCAGCCCGAGGCGAAGACGCTTCTCGTCGTCGACGGGATCGACGACGCCGCCGACGGTGTCCGCCTCCTGACGCTGCGCGCCGCCGACGGCGCAGACCTGCCCGAGTGGGCCCCCGGAGCGCACCTCGACCTTGTCCTCGGCGGCGTGAGCGACGCCGAGTTGAAGGACGCCGAGCAGGGTGACCTGCCCGAGCACGACCCGTTCGACGAACTCATCCGTCAGTACTCGCTGTGCGGCGACCCGGCCGACCGCAGCCGCTTCCAGGTCGCCGTCCTGCGCGAGAGCGAATCGCGAGGCGGTTCCTCCTACATCCACGAAACGCTGAAGGTCGGCGACGAACTCGTCAGCTACGGCCCACGCAACCACTTCGAACTGCGCAAGGCGCCGACGTACGTCTTCGTCGCGGGCGGCATCGGCATCACCCCGATCCTGACGATGGTGCGCGCCGCGCAGGCGCAGGGCAAGAACTGGCACCTGTACTACCTCGGGCGCAGCGGGGCGACGATGGCCTTCCGCGACGAACTCGCCTCCTTCGGCGACAGGGTGACGTTCTGGCCCAAGGCCGACAAGGGTGCCTTCGACCTCGCTGCCACCCTCGCCGACGCCGACGCTGCGGGCCCCGCGCTCGTCTACTCGTGCGGGCCGGAGCGTCTGCTCGCGGCGATCGAGGACGGGTGCAGGAGCCGCGCCAACCTCGTCGCGCACGTCGAACGCTTCAGCCCCAAGGAGATCGACGACTCGGGCAACACCGAGTTCGACGTCATCCTCGAAGAATCCGACATGCGCCTCACCGTGCCCGCCGACAGGTCGATCTTCGAGGTCGTGCGCGAGGCCGGTGTCAGCGTCCTCGGCTCCTGCCTCGAAGGCATCTGCGGCACCTGCGAGACGGGCGTCATCGCCGGCGAGATCGACCACCGCGACTCCGTGCTCGAGGACGACGAGCGTGAGGAGGGCGACATCATGATGATCTGCGTGAGCCGCTGCAAGGGCAAGGAACTGACGCTCGAGCTCTGACGCTCGATTGTCGATGCTCAGGACCTGACGCGCGGGCCCCTCCTTCTGCGTGCAAGTGCACCTGGGTGCACTTGCACGCAGAAAGAGGAGGGGCTCTGGGAAGTCGCGCGGCTCACAGACCCCCGCTGCGCCTTACTGTCCGGTAACATCAGTCGTTTGGTCAGCGTTTCGCCGAACGTACTCGGCGGTTCTAGAGTTGTTGCATGGCTTTCACGCAGAACACCAACGTGCGTCCGCGCATCCTCGTCGTCGGCGGCGGGTACCTGGGTTTCATCACCACCAAGAAGCTGCTCGCCTCCCTCAAGGACGGCGAAGGTTCGGTGACGGTCGTCGACCCGAACCCCTACATGACGTACCAGCCCTTCCTGCCGGAGGTCGCCGCCGGTTCGATCGAGGCGCGTCACGCGCTCGTGCCGCTGCGCCGTCACCTCAAGGGTGCGGAGATCATCACCGGCAAGGTGACGTCGATCGACCACGCGAACCGCACGGTCAACGTCGACCCCGAGCTCGGTGACGACTTCACGCTCGAGTACGACCACATCGTCATGGCCGCCGGCTCCGTGCCGCGCGCGCTGCCGATCCCCGGCCTCGCCGAGGAGGGCATCGGTTTCAAGACGATCGAGGAAGCCGTCACGCTGCGTGACCACGTCCTCGCGCGCCTCGACGAGGCCGCCGTCCTCACCGATCCCGAGGAGCGCAAGCGTGCGCTGACGTTCGTCTTCGTCGGCGGCGGGTTCGCCGGCATCGAGGCGATCGCCGAGATCCAGGACATGGTGAAGGACGCCATCAAGTACTACACGCGTCTGTCGCCCGAAGACCCGCGCTTCGTGCTCGTCGAGGCCATGAGCCGCGTCATGCCGGAGGTCAGCGAGGAGCAGGCGAAGTGGGTCGTCGCCTCCCTGCGCGAGCGCGGCGTCGACGTCTACCTCGACACGCAGCTCAAGAGCTGCGAGAACAAGCACATCGTCTTGTCGACTGGCGAGGAGTTCGACGCCGACACGATCGTGTGGAACGCGGGCGTCAAGGCCAATCCCGTCCTCGTCGACTCCGACCTGCCGATCGACGACCGCGGCCGTCTCATGGTCGGCACCGACCTGCGTGTGCGTGACGACGAGGGCAACGTCGTCGAGGGCGCCTGGGGTGCCGGCGACAACGCCGCCGTCCCCGATGTCACGGGCATGGGCCCCGGCGGGTTCTGCGTGCCGAACGCCCAGCACGCGCTGCGTCACGCGCCCGTCCTCGCCGCGAACATCCTGACGACGATTCGCGGCGGCGGCGAGATGAAGCAGTACAAGCACAAGACGATCGGCTCCGTCGCCGGGCTCGGCGTCGGCAAGGGCGTCGCCCAGGTCGGCAAGTACGGCCTGCGCGGCCTGCCGGCGTGGATGATGCACCGCGGCTACCACGCGTACGCGATGCCGACACTCGAGCGCAAGGCACGCATCCTCGGCAACTGGGCCGTCGGCATGATGTTCGGCCGCGACGCCACCGCCCTCATGGACCTCGAGACGCCGCGCCACGCGTTCGTCGACGCCGCCAACTCGAAGCCGGCGCCGAAGAAGGAGCCGAAGCACGTCGAGGCCGCCAAGTGAGCTGACGCCCGACGTCGCCATCAGCGCGCGTGGTTCTGCGGTTCTGCCCGCGGAGCACGCGCGCTGTCGTGTGTGATGGGTGGCGCCCCGCCAGCTGGGTGAGGCTGACGGGCGGGCCCGGCCGCAACGGCCGTGTCTGAGTGGCCTGACGTGGAGGGCGCCGGGGCGATGGGTTCCGGCGTCAGGAGCGTCGAGAACGATGAAGGCGCCGCACCCTCGCTGGGGTGCGGCGCCTTCGTCATGGGCGGCGCGATCCGGTCGGTGACGCAGACCGTCGTCGCGGTGAGATCAGTTGCGGTAGTGGCGCCCGTCGGTGGCGCGCTCGTCGACGACACCGTCGACACGGTTGCCGATGACGTCGCCCTCGCCCGCGCGACGACCCTCGGCTGCGCGGTCGGTGCCGACACGCTCCGTGCTGATGTGCTCGGTGGTGCGGTGGTCCTCGGGGTAGCGCTCGACGTCGCGCTGCGCGACGCGCTGGCGGGCCTCGGCGGTCTCGCGCAGATCGTGCTCCTTGTCGCGCTCGGCGGCGAGGCGCTCACGCTCGCGCTCGGCCTCGAGGCGCTGCTTCTCGCTGAGCTGGTGCTCCTTCTTGAGCTCCTTCGTCTCCTTGTGCTGGCGGTACTTGCGCTTCGTGCCGGCGGCGATCAGGCGCGTCGCGGCCCACACGAGCAGCAGCGTCAGGGCGCCGAGGAGGAACACGGTGAGCGGCGTGAGGTTGGCGTCGATGCCGAAACCGTGGAAGTGGACGTCGTTGTTGTTCTCTCCGTTGAGCCCGAAGAGGACCCACAGGACGAGGGCTGCTGCGGCGATGAGCAGCAGGACGGCGAGAGCGAACATGGCAACTCCTTGTGCAGATC
>NZ_LSJT01000026.1:0-2079 GCF_001556795.1 Dermacoccus sp. CCH2-D9 | reverse complement strand
CCCGCCACACCGATCGGTGTGGCGGGCTTCATCAGATGTGGGTGCTTACTTCTTGCCCTGATTGGCGACGGCGGCAGCAGCTGCGGCGGCGGCTTCGGGGTCGAGGTAGCGTCCGCCCTTGGTGACGGGCTCGAAGTTGTCGTCGAGTTCGTAGACGAGGGGCATGCCGGTGGGGATGTTGACGCCGACGATGTCGTCGTCACTGATGCCGTCGAGGTGCTTGACGACGGCGCGCAGCGAGTTGCCGTGTGCGGCGAGCAGCACCGTCTTGTCGTCCTGCAGGTCGGGGACGACCTCGTCGTGCCAGTAGGGCAGGAAGCGCTCGATGACGTCCTTGAGGCATTCCGTCAGCGGCGCGTCGTCACCGAGGTCGGCGTAGCGAGGGTCGGCGTCCTGGCTCCACTCGCTGCCCTTCTCGATGGGCGGCGGCGGCGTGTCGAAGGAGCGGCGCCACGTCATGAACTGCTCTTCGCCGTACGTGGCGAGCGTCTCGGCCTTGTTCTTGCCCTGGAGAGCGCCGTAGTGCCGCTCGTTGAGGCGCCAGCTGCGCTTGACCGGGATCCAGTGACGGTCGGCTGCGTCGAGTGCGAGGTTGGCCGTCATGATGGCGCGGCGCAGCAGCGACGTGTGGACGACGTCGGGCAGGATACCGTTCTCGACAAGCAGTTCACCGCCGTGCGTGGCCTCGGCCCTGCCCTTGTCGGTGAGGGGCACGTCGACCCACCCGGTGAACAGGTTCTTGGCGTTCCAGTCGGACTCTCCGTGACGGAGCAGGATCAGCGTGTGCGTCATACCTCCAGCCTATCGCCGGCGCCCGTGCGAGGGTGGGGCGTCACAGCTCGGTGGTCGGATCTTTCGCCGTCGCCTCATCGTCCGCCCTCGCCTCGTCGTCGCGGTCGTTCTCGAGGAGGTGGCGGAAGGCGTCGAGGTTGCGCGTCGACTCGTCGTGCGTGACGCGCCAGTGCCATTCTTTCTTCATCGACGACAGGAAGCCACGCGCGAGGACGTCGTTGAAGATGCCGTCGCTCGCCTCGAGCATCGCGCCGAGCAGGACGTCGAGGCCCGCCGTGTCGAGCCCCGCCAGCGGCAGTCGGCCGGTGAGGTAGACGTCGCCGGAGGAGTCGATGCCGTACGCGACGCCCGGCAGGCGCAGGTTGCGCTGCAGGAGTAGCCGGTAGACGTCCTCGTGGTTCTCGTCGGGGTTGCGCACGACGAACGCCATCGCCTTGAGCGTGCGGTCCCCGACGACGAGCGAGACGACCGTCTTGAGCTTCTTCTCCCCCGGCAGCGTGACGACGAACTCGCGCTCGCGCGCCCCGAGATCCCATTCGAGGCCGGATTCCTCCAACCATTCGCGCACGAGGGTGGTGGCGGCTTCGACCAGGTCAGCGTCAGACATGACACCAACCTACGCGGCCGTCGCCGCTCGCGGCATCACCCCGTCCGGCCTTCGCACCCTCAGACCGTCACGGCACGATGGCGCTGGGCACCCCGGCGAGCGCACGGGAGGCGTCGATGTAGGAGCTCGTCTCCCGCCGGCACGCGTCCTCATAGACGGCGAGGAGCTTGTCGACGCTCGCGTCCCAGCTGTAGTCCTGAGCGTGGCGGGCGGCACGGCGGCCCAGTTCATCGATGCGTGGCGGGTCGTCGAGCAATGCGGCGAGCTCCTGCGCCCACGCCGCCGGGTCGTGGCCGTCGACGAGGACGCCGCCGTCTCCGACGGCCGTCGGCAGCCCACCGACCGCCGCGGCCACGACGGGCGTGCCGGAGGCGGACGCCTCGATCGCGACGAGCCCGAACGACTCGCTGTGCGACGGCACCGCGACGACATCCGTCGCATGGAACCAGGTGACGAGTTCGCGCCGCGAGACGGGCGGCACGAAGTCGACGACGTCCTTGACGCCCAGCTCGCGCGCGAGCGCCTGCAGCGCGAGGGGCTTGTCGAGGCCTGAGCCCGACGGCCCGCCGACGATGACGAGTCGCAGCTTCTCGCGGCGCCACGGGGCGTCCTCGATCATGCGAGCGACGGCACGCACGAGGACGTCGGGCGCCTTGAGCGGCTGGATGCGGCCGACGAAG
>NZ_LSJT01000025.1:0-7892 GCF_001556795.1 Dermacoccus sp. CCH2-D9 | reverse complement strand
GCGACCATCGAGATCAGCCGGAGCCGGGCCGGGTCCGCGATCGCCTTGAGCGACTTCGCGAGGACCTCGGCGGACGCCTGGTCCATCGCCTCGGTGGTGACGGGCGAGCAGCACGCGGTGACGTCCTGGATGGGAAGCAGCTCGATCGTCATGGGCTCATCCTCCCACCGACTTCGACGGGCGTCTATATTTGCGTTCATCGATATCGACGTGCTTCGATGTACGGGCCGGCTTTCGGCTCCCGCTCGATCCGTGAAGGACCAGCCTGATGACTCACCTCCTCGCCGTCGGCGGCAGTGACGCCGGCATCGCCGCAGCGCTCCGCGCCCGCGAACTTGACCCGACCACCGATGTGACGGTGGTACTCGCGGACGAGTTCCCGAACTTCTCCATCTGCGGCATCCCGTACTGGGTCTCCGGCGACGTCGCGACGGAAGCGTCCCTCGCGCACCGCACCCGCGCGGACCTCGAAGCCGCCGGCATGACCGTCCGCTCCTCCACCTGGGCCTCCGCCGTCGACGTCGACCGCCGCCGCCTCACCGTCACCGGCGCTGCCGGGGAAGAGCAGATCTCCTACGACGAGCTGCTGATCGGCACCGGCGCCGAGCCCGTGCGCCCGGCCGGGGTCCCGTTCGGGGAATCTGGCATCCACCTGCTGCACTCCATGACTGATGCGGAGCAGGTGGTCGCTGCCCTCGAGCTGCTGCCGGCGGGGAGCCGGGTGGCGGTCGTCGGTGCTGGCTACATCGGCCTGGAGATGACCGAAGGGCTCGTCGCGCGCGGGTTCGAGACGACGCTGATTCAGCGTGGCCCGGAAGTGCTCTCCACCCTCGACCCGGAGCTCGGGTCCCTCGTCACCGCCGAGGTCCGCCGCCATGGCGCGGCCGTCCTGACCGGGTCGACCGTCACCGGGATCGCCCCGACAGGCGGTGGGCAGTGGCGCGTCGCCACCAGGTCGACGTCCGGTGACGCGGAGGGCACGTTCGCCCTCGTCGTGGTCTGCGTCGGCGTCCATCCCGTCACGGACCTCGCGGTCGCCGCTGGGGCACGGCTCGGTCAGGCCGGCGCGATCGTCGTCGACGAATCGATGCGGACCGGGGTGCCGCATGTGTGGGCTGCCGGTGACTGCGTCGTGACGCACCACCGGCTCCTCGGCACCACGTGGTTGCCGCTCGGGACGACAGCGCACAAGCAGGGCCGCGTCGCCGCGGAAAACATGCTCGGCGGCAGCAAGGTTTTCGCAGGCTCGGTGGGGACGCAGGTGGTGAAGGTGTTCGATCTCGTCGCCGCCCGCACCGGCCTCCGCCAGCACGAGACCGGCCCTCTGGAGGTGTCTCCGTTGACGCGGGTGACGGTGGCGGATGACCACAAGCGGTACTACCCGGGCGCGGTCCCGCTGACGATCAGCGTCACCGGCGACCAGAGCACCGGTCGGCTCCTCGGTGCGCAGATCGTCGGGCAGCGCTCGGCAGAGATCAGCAAGCGCATCGACACGTTCGCCACTGCCCTCCACGCGGAGCTCACCGTGGACGACGTCATCGACCTCGACCTCTCCTACACGCCGCCGCTCGGGTCCCCGTGGGACGCCGTGCAGGTCGCCGCGCAGGGCTGGGAACGCGCCGCCGCCGCAGCGAACCAGGCTGCAGTGAACCAGGCTGCGGTGATCGGCTGATGGTGATGGCTGTGGTGGCTGCGGCGATCTTCGTCGCGACGCTCGTGGTGGTGATCTGGCAGCCCAAGGGGTTCCCGATCGGCTACACCGCGCTCATCGGCGCCGTCATCGCCCTCGCCACCACCGTCGTCGGCCTCTCCGACATCCCGACAGTGGTCGGGATCGTGTGGAACGCGACACTGACGTTCGTCGCGGTGGTGCTGATCTCGTTGATCCTCGACGAGGCCGGGTTCTTCGAGTGGGCAGCCCTCCACGTTGCCCGCTGGGGCCGCGGCAACGGACGGCTGCTGTTCGTCCTCATCGTCGGCCTCGGTGCCGTCATCGCGGCCGTGTTCGCCAACGACGGGGCCGCACTGATCCTCACCCCGATCGTCGTCGGGATGCTCCGGGCCCTGAACATGCCGCAGAAGGCAGCGCTCGGGTTCATCCTCGCCACCGGGTTCATCGCCGACACCGGCAGCCTGCCGCTGGTGGTGTCGAACCTGGTCAACATCGTCTCCGCCGACTACTTCCACCTCGGCTTCGCCGAGTACGCCGCCGTCATGATCCCCGTCGGCATCGTCTCCGTCCTCGCCTCCCTCGGCATGCTGCTGCTCTACTTCGGCAAGAGCATCCCGAAGCGGTACGACGTCCTCGCCCTCACCAGCCCCACCGCCGCGATCACGGACCGGGCGACGTTCCGCGCCGGTTGGGTCGTCCTCGCCCTGCTGCTCGTCGGCTACTTCGCCGCCGACCCACTCGGTGTGCCGCTCGCGGCCGTCGCTGGTGTCGGGGCGGTCGTGATCGTGCTCGTTGCCGCCCGGCAGCCCGCGTTCCTCTTCGCCCGCGCCCAGGCCGCACCGGTCCTGGTCACCACCGGCGGCACCGCCACCGTCGGTGCCGCCGGTGGCGGTGCGGGTGCGCCGTCGGGGCGGGTGATTCCGGTGTGGAAGACGATCCGGGAGGCGCCGTGGCAGATCGTGCTGTTCTCCATCGGCATGTACCTCGTCGTCTACGGCCTGCAGAACCAGGGCCTCACTGACCACCTCGCGAAGCTGTTCGACGTGTTCGGCGACCACGGGGTGCTCGTCACGGCGCTCGGCGTCGGGTTCACCATCGCGATCCTCGCGTCCCTGATGAACAACATGCCCACCGTCCTCATCGCCGCCCTCGCCATCGGCGGAGCCGGAGCGACCGGGCTCACCCACGAGGTGATGGTCTACGCCAACGTCATCGGCTCCGACCTCGGCCCGAAGATCACCCCCATCGGCTCCCTCGCGACCCTGCTGTGGTTGCACGTGCTGGAGAAGAAGGGCATCCACATCGGGTGGGGGCAGTACTTCCGCACCGGCATCGTCCTCACCGTCCCCGTCCTCGCCGTCACCCTCGCCGCCCTCGCCGGCTGGCTCACCCTCATCCGCTGAACCCGGAAAGACACACACCCATGAGTGACAAGCCCACGATCCTGTTCGTCTGCGTCCACAACGCGGGACGCTCCCAGATGGCCGCCGGCTACGCGCAGGCACTCGGCGGCGACCGCGTCGAGGTCCTCTCCGCCGGCAGTGCGCCGAAGGACCAGATCAACCCGATCGCGATCCAGGCGATGGCCGAAGACGGCATCGACATCGCCGGCAACCAGCCGAAGATCCTCACCACCGACGCCGTCCGCGACTCCGACGCCGTCATCACCATGGGGTGCGGCGACGCGTGCCCGATCTTCCCGGGCAAGCGGTACGAGGACTGGGAACTCACCGATCCCGCCGGCCGCGGCATCGAGGACGTCCGCCCCATCCGCGACGACGTCAAGCACCGCGTCCAGACGCTCCTCGCCGAGCTGCTGCCCACCGAAGCAACCGCGTAACGACCAGGAAGCCGCAGACCATGACGCTTACCCTCACCGTCCCACCCCGGACCGACGCGGACCGCCTCACCGGGCTGCCCGTCGCGGTCATCGGTGCCGGCCCCGTCGGGCTCGCTGCCGCCGCGCACCTCCTCGAGCGCGGCCTCGACGTCGTCGTCTACGAAGCTGGCCCGACGGTTGGGACGAGCGTCCGCGCGTGGGGACACACGCGCCTGTTCTCCCCGTGGCAGTACGTCATCGACCCTGCCGCGCAGCGTCTCCTGGAAGCCACCGGCTGGGAAGCGCCTCGAGCGGCGTCGTTGCCCACTGGCCAGGACCTCGTCGACACGTACCTGGCGCCCCTGGCTGCGACCCCGCAGCTCGCACCGGTGATCCGCTACGGCACCCGGGTGGAGGCGGTGTCACGGCAGGGCATGGACCGCACCCGCTCCACCGGCCGCGCCGACACCCCCTTCCTGCTCCGCCTCCACACCGCCGACGGCGTCACGGACATCACCGCGCGTGCGGTCGTCGACACCTCCGGCACCTACACATCACCGAACCCCCTCACTGCCGCTGGGCTCGCACCCGCCGCGGACCTCGGCGACCGCGTCGTCCACGCACTGCCTGACGTCCTCGGCGCCGACCGGGCCCGGTTCTCGGGGAAGCGGGTCCTCGTCGTTGGTGCCGGCCACTCCGCGGCGAACACGCTCATCAAGCTCGCCAGCCTCGCCAAGACCGCGCCGGGTACCGAAGTGCTGTGGGCTGTCCGAAACGCCGGCACCGCCCGGCTCGGCGCCGACGCAGCCGACGGCCTCGCGGCCAGGGGTCAGCTCGGGTCCACCGTCCACGGCCTCGTCGAGTCCGGTCAGCTGCAGCAGATCGCCTCGTACGAGATCGACGACGTCCGCGCCGACGGCGACCAGGTCACCGTCACCGGCCGGCGCGCGGGAGAGCCGTTCGCGGTCACTGTCGACGTCATCGTGAACGCCACCGGATTCCGGCCCGACCTCGACATGCTCCGCGAGATCCGCCTCGGCCTCGACGACATCGTCGAAGCACCCCGAGCCCTCGCACCACTGATCGACCCGAACCTGCACTCCTGCGGCTCCGTTCCCCCGCACGGTGTCGCCGAGTTGGCGCACCCGGAGCCGAACTTCTTCATCGCCGGCATGAAGTCCTACGGCCGCGCGCCCACGTTCCTGCTCCTCACCGGCTACGAGCAGGTCCGCTCCATCGCCGCCGAACTCGCCGGCGACCACACCGCAGCCCGACAGCTCGAACTCGTCCTCCCCGAAACGGGTGTCTGCTCCACCGACATCGGCGGCAGCTCCTGCTGCACCACCCCGCCCGCCACCGCCACTCCTGCCGCTGAGGACGCTGCCTGCTGCACTCCGCTTGATTCGGCTACCGGCAACACCTCGTGCTGCACCAACTGACCGGACTTGCATCCATGACCACGAAGCCCACTGTCCTGTTCATCTGCAAGCACAACGCCGGCCGCTCACAACTCGGCGCAGCACTCCTCGAACTCGCCGCACCCGACCGATACACGGCCACCTCCGCCGGCATCACCCCGGCCGACGAGGTGAACCCCTCGATCGCCGCGACCGTAGGCGAACTCGGCCTCGACATCACCGCACGCATGCCGCGGCGCGTGACGCCCGACCTGCTCGAACACGCGGACATCGTCGTCCTCATGAAGCCCGGACTCGAACTCCCCGCAGAACCTGGCGGCACGGTCCTGGAGTGGTCGTTCCCCGACCCCAACTCCTGGTCACCGGAAGACGTGCGACCAATGCGGGACGCCGTCGCAGAACGCATCGAACGAGAGCTCCTGCAGCCGTAGCGACCGGGCTACCCGACACGAAGCGAAGCCAGAAGGACGACACAGAGCGAAGCTGTTCACAGTCTCACTAGAGAGCTTCCCATCGTGACGAGAAGCTGCACCTGCCCATCCAGTCGCTGAGTAATCAACAACTGCTCCAGGGGTGCACTGCGCACCTCAATTGGTGCGCGATGAATGGCGCGTATGCGATCCCCCACGGATGGGGCCTCCACTCCGATCTCCCCTAGTGACTTGCCTGCAGCACCTAACCTGAGCATGCGGACTCCTCGGCTTGCTTCATCGTCACCTTCCGATCCGGACCGTAAACGCCAGCACCGACAGCCGTGACGACGAGGGAGAGTCCGTAATGAACATCGAGGATCTCGCAGACAAGGTTCGAGCCCTGGAGCCCGCCCCTCGTGAGCAACAGTGGTCAAGCCTCACGTACTGCGTGCTCGACGCCGTGTGGAGCATCAGCGCCAACTACACCTCCGTCGTCGCGCCCCTGGTACGTAGGGTGGCGGCACAGCACGGCGCCCCTGGCCTGCCCGCGACGAAGACCCCCGGGGTGGACGCCGCGGACCCCCTGCCGCTTCACGCGTTCCTCTCGGAGTTTCCCGATGAGCAGAGCCTCATCGCAGTGACCAACCGACAGCGAACATCGACAAAGGGTGGGATCACCAAGGCTGCTGCTGTGCGGCAGCACGCTGAAATTTTCCTCTCCCATGGGATCGCCACTCTCGGGGAAGCTCAATCCGCCCTGCTGAACCCCACCGCACTTCAGTCCATCGACGCGGATCTACGCACAGTTCCCGGTGAAGGGGCATCTGGCATCCGGCGGGGATACCTATGGATGCTTATTGGTGACGACGCCGCGATCAAGCCTGATCGGATGGTCATGAGGTGGCTTGCCACGAACGGCGCTGGAGTCAAGAACCCCGAGGAAGCTCGCGATGTGCTAGCTCAGGTCGCACAAACCCTTCAGGGGCAGTACACCTTGTGGGAAATCGACCACGCGATCTGGCGCGCACGCCAGCCGTCGAGGACACGCGCTGCCAAGTAGCTCAACGAAGGTTTGTGCACCATCCACTCCGTGCCGTGGCGTGCATCTGGGGTGGGTGGTATGCATGCACACTCGCCGCGAGTGGGGCTGTACCCCACCCCACGCAAGTGGAAACCCCCTCAGATGCACACTTTCACCACCGCGCATCTAGGGGTATCCCTACTCGCATACTCGAGGCGTCCACCGCCAGTCGGGAGCGGGGCCGGAGTGTGGAGCCGATGAGAATCGCAGCCGTCGCGTTTCGGGTGGCGTGAAGGGCGCACGTTTGGATCGTCACTTCTGCATGTCTATCGGGGCGTCCGAGGTCGCCGAGGCGCTTGGTGTAGGCACTGGCGCCGGGTTTCCCTTCGCCGGCGAGGTCCCTAGCATCGCGCCGATCTGGAGGGCAATGGCGGCTAATGCCAATGCCAAAACGACCGGCGCCTTGATCCTTGTCTGACCGTGCCGCTCATGGCACGAAGGAGGAGTCAGCCATGTTGGTTACGGCATGAGACTGATGCGTTGGCCGCGTTCCACAAGACGAAGCTCACCGGGTAGCTCGGCCCGCTCGAACAGGCCAGCAAAGTCTTCGCGTGGCGAACGGAAAACGGTGTAGTCGTCAAAGTGAACCGGGACGATGACGTGTGGGCGGACGGTTCGAACCATCTGCGCTCCCTGGCGCGCGTCCATCGTCACCAGCAAGCCCAGGATCCGAGTGCCACCCAGATGAATGATCATGGAGTCGATCGGGCCGCAGCGCTCGGTGACGGCCGCGAGGGTGGGTCGGTAGAGCGTGTCGCCGGTGACGTAGACACGTAGACGCAGGGCTTCGTTCTCGCGCAGTTCTAGGACGCTGCCCATGACCCGAGGCAACAGATGGGTGGCAGGCCCCGGCGCGTGCTGACCCGGGGTCGCGGTGAGACGCAGGGTCCACGAGCCACGGGTGAGAAGGCGTGTGTCCCAGGTGTCAAGGGCATGCGCGTCGAACCCCCAGCGCTCAAGTCGGCGTGCCGCTGGGGCGGTGGTATAGACGGGCGGGGTGCGCTGAAGTTCGCGCCGCGCGATCCGATCGAAGTGATCCCCGTGCAAGTGTGACAGCACGATGGCGTCCAACGAAGGTAGTTCGGATGGCTGCATGGCAGGCTCCGTCAATCGTCGGCTTGCCAGCCCCTTGCCGAGATAGGCCAGCTGGCCACGGTGAAGGAAGTTGGGATCGGTAAGAACAGTGAAAGGACCCAGGCGGAGAAGACACGTGGCTGTGCCGATGAACTCCAGCGACGCCAGACCCTCCGAAACTGTGCCGCCCGAGCTGCCGTGTTCGCCGTTCGGAGTGCTGGTCGATGAATTCATGTGACTCCTCGAGAGGGGATGCGGTGTCGGGTGATGGATGTAAGGTCTGCGCACGGTGAGGGGACGACCGGCCCGCGCCCTACCGGACGGTGGGGCTCCAGCCTGAGCAGATGACAGTGGTAAGGCAGCTAGTGTCGCGCGTCATTAATTCGTTGACAGTATGGGATGATGGCATATGCCG
>NZ_LSJT01000024.1:0-1492 GCF_001556795.1 Dermacoccus sp. CCH2-D9 | reverse complement strand
GGACCGAACGGACTTACCACCGCCGACGACGCCAAGCCCGCCTCGGCAAGTTGACGGGGCCTGACCCCGGTTCTTGGACACGCTGAATCCAGCACCTGGTGCTGGGGAAGCGAGATGATCCGAGAATCATGGCCAGGAAGAACTACTCCGAGGAGTTCCGTCGTCAGGCCGTCGACTTGTACGAGTCCACCCCGGGTGCCACGGTCCGCGGCATCGCCGAGGACCTCGGCATCGTGCGTGGCACGCTGCGGGGTTGGCTCGAGGTCTACGGGACCGGCAAGAAGACCGCCGCTGACGGGACGTTGACCTCCAGCCCGCTGCAAGCCAAGACGTCCGCCGCGAGCTCGTCGGCACCGACGGACGAGACGCCGGAGCAGAGGATCGCCCGGCTCGAGGCCGAGAACGCGGCGTTGCGAGCGGAGACCACCAAGCTCATGACCGAGCGGGAGATCCTGCAGCGGGCGGCCAAGTATTTCGCCGGGGAGACGCGCTGGTGAGTCGCTTCCAGTTCGTCGCCGACAACTCCGCCACCTTCGAGGTGAAGCGACTGTGCGAGCTCGTCGAGATCGAGCGCTCGTCCTACTACGCCTGGCTCAAGGCCGCGCCGGCCCGCGAAGCCAGAGCAGCTGACGACGCAGCGCTGGCTGAGCGGATCAGAGCGGTCCATGCCGAGGACAACACTCAGGGCGCGCCGCGGATCACCGCCGAGCTCAACGCTCAACTCGGTGACAGCGCGGCTGCCGGTGAGCGGGTCAACCACAAGCGTGTCGCGAGGGTGATGCGCTTTGAGGGCATCCGCGGCTACATGAAGAAGCGCCGGGTCCGCACCACGATCCCCGAGCCGTCGGGGCAGAAGTACCCCGACCTGCTCCAGCGTGACTTCACCGCCGAGCGCCCCAACGAGCGCTATGTCGGCGACATCACCTACCTGCCGCTGGCCGACGGGACGAACCTGTACTTGGCGACCGTGATCGACTGCTACTCCCGTCGGCTGGCCGGGTGGGCCATCGCCGACCACATGCGCACCGAACTCGTCGAGGACGCCCTCAAGGCCGCCGCCGCGACCCGGGGCAGCCTCAAGGGCGCTGTGTTCCACAGCGACCACGGGTCGGTCTACTGCTCGAAGGCCTACGCCAAGCTCTGCCGCAAGCTCGGCGTGACCCAGTCCATGGGCGCCGTCGGATCCAGCGCGGACAACGCCCTCGCAGAGTCGTTCAACGCCACGATGAAGCGTGAAGTCCTCCAAGACGCCGCCTGCTGGAGTGACGAGCTGACCTGCCGTCGGCAGGTCTTCAGATGGCTCGTCCGCTACAACACCAAGCGACGCCACTCGTGGTGTCGCTACACCTCGCCGGTCGCCTTCGAGACCGGCTACACCGCTACGCTGCGACCTGCTGCGTAATCACACCCCGTGTCCAAGATCCGGGGGTAGGGCCCGACCCCCATCGAGTACGAGACCATCATGACCACAGCGGCCACCCAGGCCGCATGA
>NZ_LSJT01000023.1:0-11625 GCF_001556795.1 Dermacoccus sp. CCH2-D9 | reverse complement strand
CAACCCTGAGGCGTGGATGTGGTTCCGTGACGTCATCGGCGCGGGTGAGGCCCCGATCGTCGACACGTGGTGGCAGACGGAGACTGGCGCGATCATGATGTCGCCGCTGCCCGGCGTCACGGCGCTCGTGCCCGGTTCGGCGCAGGCACCCGTGCCCGGCATCACCGCCGACGTCGTCGACGAAGAGGGCAAGAGCGTGCCGAACGGCGAGAGCGGCTACCTCGTCATCCGCGACCCGTGGCCGTCGATGCTGCGCGGCATCTGGGGCGACCGTCAGCGCTACGAGGACACGTACTGGTCGCGCTTCCCCGACATGTACTTCGCCGGTGACGGCGCGAAGCGCGACGAGGACGGCAACATCTGGGTGCTCGGCCGCGTCGACGACGTCATGAACGTATCCGGTCACCGCCTGTCGACCTCCGAGATCGAGTCGGCGCTCGTCAGCCACGACACGGTCGCGGAGGCCGCCGTCGTCGGCGCCGCGGACGAGACGACCGGCCAGGCCGTCTGCGCGTTCGTCATCCTGCGCGAAGAATCGCGGGAGAACTACGCCGAAGACGCAGCCCGCGAAGAGCTCGTCCAGGAGCTGCGCACGCACGTCGGTCGTCAGATCGGGCCGATCGCGAAGCCGCGACAGGTGCTCGTCGTCGACGAATTGCCGAAGACGCGTTCGGGCAAGATCATGCGACGCCTGCTCAAGGATGTCGCCGAGGGCCGTGAAGCCGGTGACGCCACGACGTTGGCCGACCCGAGCGTCATGGCTCAGATCCAGGCGGGGTTGAAGAAGTAGCTCTTCGCCTCCGGCACCCCGGCTCACCGGCTCACCGGCTCACGATGACGGGTAACTCACAGGTAGGCGGGCACTTGCCTGCCGGCGTTGAGTTACCCGCCATCGCGTGGTGGGGCCAGTTGGACGGGGGCAGGGGCGTCCCGCGCACCGGACGTCGGATCGGACGTGGGGCGAACTCCCGTAGAATTCTCAGCAATTGGTGTGCCGGGAAGTCTGGTCGGCCGCCCGAGAAGTGCTCACGAGCCACCGGGTGCCCCTGCTCAGCGCTACCCCCGAGGAGCCGCCCATGCCCGGCAACAAGAACCCCCTCCCTCCGATGAGTGACGAGCCGCCGGAGTTCGAGGACTTCAAGACCTACGCGCACCAAGCCCCCGTCGCGACGGCAGGTCGCATGGCCAAGCGAATGTTCACCCGCGGCACGTGGCCCGAGGCGAGGCGCGTCAAGGAACTGCTCCAGACGGAGACCATCGGTGGCGTCCTGCTGCTCATGGCTGCCGTGGCTGCGCTGACGTGGGCGAACTCGCCGTGGAGCCACAGCTATGAGGTGCTGCGCGACGCGCACATCGGCCCGCACTTCCTCGGGCTCAACATGTCCGTCGCGCACTGGGCGGCCGACGGTCTGCTCGCACTGTTCTTCTTCGTCGTCGGCCTTGAGCTCAAGCACGAGTTCGTCGTCGGCGATCTCAAGAACCCCTCGGCTGCGGCGGTTCCCGTCATCGCGGCCGTGTGCGGCGTCGCCGTCCCCGCTCTCATCTACGCCGCCATCAATGCCGGTGGCGACGGCGCGCAGGGGTGGGCGATCCCGACGGCCACCGACATCGCGTTCGCGCTGGCGGTGCTCGCCGTCATCGGCTCGCACCTGCCGACGGCGTTGCGTTCGTTCCTGCTCACCCTCGCGGTCGTCGACGACCTCATCGCCATCACGATCATCGCGATCTTCTACAGCCACGGCTTCTCGCTGACGTGGCTCGTCGTGGCCATCGTGCCGATCGCGCTCTTCGGCGTCGCCGTTCAGCGGGGCCTCAAGAACCCCGTCGTCCTCGGCGTGCTCGCCATCGCCGCGTGGGTGTGCGTGCTCAACTCGGGCATCCACGCGACGATCGCCGGTGTCGTCCTCGGCCTGCTCGTGCCGGTCAAGGGCAAGCGCGCGATCGCCGACCGCATGGAGCAGCGCCTGCACCCCTACTCCGCCGGTTTCGCGGTGCCCGTCTTCGCGTTCTTCTCGACGGGCGTCACCGTCGTCGGCACGAGCATCACCGACACGCTGACGGACGCCGTGACGATCGGCGTCATCGCCGGGCTCGTGCTCGGCAAGGCGGTCGGCATCTTCGGCAGCACGTTCCTCGTCAGCAAGTTCACACGCGCCGAACTCGACGACAACCTCACGTGGAGCGACGTCTTCGGCCTCAGCCTGCTCGGCGGCATCGGCTTCACCGTCAGCCTGCTCATCGGTGAACTCGCGTTCGGATCAGGCAGTTCCTCCGACGACCACGTCAAGATCGGCGTCCTGCTCGGCAGCCTGCTGTCGGCTGCGCTCGCCAGCATCGTGCTGGCACGACGCAACCGCGTCTACGCCCAGCTCGCCGAGGAGGAAGAGCGGGACGACAACCACGACGGCATCCCCGACGTCTACCAGCGCCCCAGCACTGCCTGACCCGCCCGCAGCCCACCGACACGCCTCATCCTGTGGCCCGGTGGGCGCGAAACCCCACGAATCGGTAGTCTGTGGGGCAAGTACGAATTGTCTGACGCGCCAGGCCACCTCACTCGAGCTCGAGCGAGTGCCTGCTGACAGGAGAAAATCCCATGGCTCTCAACACCACGCGAGGCACCGAGCGCACGCTGGGTCAGCTCGTCTCGGACGCCACCACCGACCTGCAGAACATCGTCAAGGGTGAGATCGACCTCGCGAAGGTCGAGATCAAGGCGGATGCGCAGAAGGCCGGCAAGGGCGGCGGGATGCTCGCTGCGGCGGGCGTCCTTGCACTCTTCATGCTCGGCTTCCTGCTGACGTCCCTCGCCTACGGCCTGTCGAACATCTTCGGCTGGAACCCGTGGGCCGGATTCCTCATCGTCGCCGGCATCCTCGCCGTCGTCGTCGCGGTGCTCGCGCTCATCGGCATCAAGGCCCTCAAGAAGATCAAGGGCAAGCCCGAGAAGACGATCGAGAACGCGCAGGCGACGGTCGCGGCCATCAAGCCCGCCAAGTGATCCACCACGTCTGACGCTCACGTCGGACGCTCGACGAAGGCGGCTCCCCATGCGGGGGGCCGCCTTCGTCATACCTGCACGATCTGGACGCCCCCAGGAACGCCACCGCGCCAGGCGACCGCCGACGTCAGTGCAGGAACCGCTGCGGCACCTGACGGCGGTCGCCGGTGTTCCAGGCGCGGGTGAGCTCCGCAGCGGTGAGCACGGCGTCAAGCAGGAACGCTGTGAAACCCCACACGTACAGCCCGTCGACGGTGAACGCCGGCCCTGCGAAACCGCGCGGATGCGTCGCGGTGTGGCGATTGGCCGGATCGACGAGGTCGCTGACGCGCACCCGCGCGACGTGTGCCACCTCGATCGGGTCGAGCGCGGCGACCGGCGACGGCTGCTGCCACCACGCCAGCACCGGCGTGACGGCGAAGTTCGTCACCGTCAGCGCGACGGGTGCCAGCGCTCCGAGCACCTCGACGCCCGCCGGCGACAGACCGATCTCCTCGTGCGCCTCACGCAGCGCCGTGGCGACGGCGTCCGCGTCGTCGTGCTCGACTCCCCCGCCGGGAAACGAGACCTGCCCCGCATGCGTGCGCATCGCATCCGCGCGCTGGGTGAGGACGACATCGACGCCCCCGCCCTGCTCGTCGAGCGACTCGAGCCCCGCCATCGCGCCGTCCGTCGGCCCGAAGAGGATGAGGACGGCCGACTCACGGGCCCCGGGCCCCGGCGACGGCCAGGCACCGCGCAGCCGGTCCGACGAGCCGAGCTCGTGGACGCGATGCAACCAAGCCGGCGCCTCGGGCGCGTCCGTCATCACGCGAGCCCCGAGTGCCGCGGGACGGTCGGAGTGCCCCGATGCCCGGTCGAGAACGAGGCGTCGGGTTCGGCGCCGTCGACGAGGAGGCCGACGAGGGCCTCACCGCCCTTCGGCACGGCCAGTTCGTACTTGAGCAGCTTGCGGGCTGCATCGGCGTCGATCTCCCCCTCGCCGAACGACGGGCACCACTGCGCCACCGGGCAGACCCCACAAGCCGGGCGGCGGGCGTGGCAGATGCGCCGGCCGTGGAAGATGACGACGTGGCTGAGCATCGTCCAGTCCTTCTTCGGGAACAGCGCACCTACCTCGGCCTCGACCTTGACGGGGTCTTCGGACGTCGTCCACCCGAACCGGCGCGCGAGCCGCCCGAAGTGCGTGTCGACGGTGATGCCGGGCACGCCGAACGCGTTGCCGAGCACGACGTTCGCCGTCTTGCGGCCGACGCCGGGCAGGGTCACGAGGTCGTCGAGCCGGCCGGGCACCTCACCGTCGAAGCGCTCGACGATGTCCTGGCTCAGCTTGATGACGGCGCGCGTCTTGGCCCGGTAGAACCCCGTCGGACGCAGGATCTCCTCCATCTCGGCCGGATCGGCGCCCGCGAGCGCCGCGGCGTCGGGGTAACGCGCGAACAGCACCGGCGTCACCTTGTTGACGCCGACGTCGGTTGTCTGCGCCGAGATGACGGTGGCGACGAGCAGTTCGAGCGGCGACTCGAAGTCGAGTTCGGCTCGCGCGTACGGGTACTGGGCGATCAGCGTGCGGTAGATGCGACGCGCCTGTCGCACGAGCGCCGTGTGCGTCTCGGGGCGTGCGGCAGCACGACGCGGCATCCTGCGCGCGGGCGACGTCGAGGGCCCTGACGAGGAGGCAGCCGGGCCGGCGTCGCCGGCCGGAACGGACGGGGAAGAACTCATGCTCACACCCTAGAACGCAGCGCTGACAACCCCCTCCGACGGCCCGTGGGTGGGGGCCGTCACATCACGTCGCCCAGCAGTAAACAGCTGTGCTGTGCGGCCCGTCACGCGAAACGTGGCAGGATGGAGAGGTGGACATCGATGTTGTGCGTCAGGCCCCCCTCTTCGCTGCGCTGAGCGACGAGGATGCGCAGGCTCTTCTTCAGCGCATGTCGCGTGCGCGCATCGAACGTGGTGACGTGCTGTTCGAGGAGGGCGAGCCCGGCGATCGGCTCTACGTCATCACCTCCGGCAAGGTGAAGCTCGGCCGCCGCTCCCCCGACGGCCGCGAGAACCTGCTCGCCGTACTCGGCCCCGGCGAGATGTTCGGTGAGCTCAGCCTCT
Source organism: Dermacoccus sp. CCH2-D9 (assembly GCF_001556795.1). Lineage (NCBI taxonomy): Bacteria > Bacillati > Actinomycetota > Actinomycetes > Micrococcales > Dermacoccaceae > Dermacoccus > Dermacoccus sp. CCH2-D9. Next base: position 6,515 of record NZ_LSJT01000023.1, on the reverse strand, counting down.
TCGACCCGGGCGCCCGCACGACGACGGCGACCGCCGTCGCCGGCACCGACCTCGTCGGGCTCGGGCACGCCGAGCTCACCGAGTTCGTGTCGACGCGCCCCGAGGTCGCCGTCAAGCTGCTCGGTTCGATCGCGCGCCGCCTGCGCCGCACCAACGAGGCGCTCGGCGACCTCGTCTTCACCGACGTTCCCGGCCGCGTCGCCAAGGCGCTGCTCGACCTGGCGAGCCGCTTCGGCCGTCAGGTCGACGGTGGAGTCCTCGTCGCACACGACCTGACGCAGGAGGAGCTGGCGCAACTCGTCGGTGCCTCGCGCGAGACGGTCAACAAGGCCCTCGCCGACTTCGCCGGACGCGGCTGGCTCAAGCTCGAGGCACGCGCCGTCACGCTGCTCGACGTCGAGCGTCTGCAGCGACGCGCTCGCTGAGGCTCCCCCACGCGTCGAAGGCCGCCCCACCGAATCGGTGGGGCGGCCTTCGACGTCCGTCAGTGCTTGATTCAGACTTCGCCAATACGCGTCAGATGCGCCAACTGCGCCGCGACGACGGCTTCGACGGCGGGGCGCAGGGCCGCGTCGACGCCGCCGTACACACCGTCGATGACGGCGTCGACGCGCGCGGCGTCATCAGCGTCGGACGGTGCCTGGGCGAGCGCGGCCCGCACCCCGTCGAGCCGCTCGTTGCGGTGATGCCGGTATGCGTCGATGACGGCGAGGGCGTCGCCGCCGACGTCGCCGTGCCCGGGTGCCAGCACGGCGCCGGGGGTTGCCTCGAGGGCCGCTTCGAGCACGTCGAGCGTCACGAGGTAGTCGGTGAGGTCGCCGTCGGGGTGGGCGATGAACGAACTGCTGCCGCCGAGCAGCGTGTCGCCGCTGAACAGCACGACATCGCCGTCGCGTTCGAACACATACGCGACCGAATCCGCAGTATGACCGGGCGCGAGGACGACCTGGACGTTATCGAAGATCCGCCCGTCGACGAGCGTAATACCCTGTGCGCCGCCCCAGACGCGCGCGCGGACGCCTGCCTCGGACAGCAGCTCGACGAGCCTCGCCCCGCCGCCTTCGTGATCGTCGTGATGATGCGTGAGCAGGACGTCGACGTTACTCACGCCGCGCACCGCGTCGACGAGTGCACCGACGTGCCCGTGCTCGTCCGGCCCCGGGTCGATGACGAGCGCGCGCTCGCCGCCGTCGGCAACGCCGTCAGCTCGCGTGATGACATAGCTGTTCGTGCCACTCAGCGTCATTGCGCTCGGGTTGTCGCAGCGCACGTGAAGCACGCCAGGGGGCAGTGGATGCGTGGTCGCCTGGTCGGTCACGGAAGGTGCTCCCTCAGAGGTTGATACGGGCTCGCAGGTACGGGCCGTCGGGGCCCATGAGCGGTTCGGGACGGGTCGGTTCGAACGCTGCAGCTCGCGCCTGCGTCAGGGCCTCGGACGCGCTCACGGCGCGCGTCAGCCGCTCCAGACCGGTGCGGGTCGGCGGCAGGAGCCGGACGTGACCGGCCGCCATCTCGTCGAGCATCTCCCGCGGGCGCACCCAGCGGCCACGCTGCGACTCACGCGAGACGGCATCGGCGACGGCGCCCTCCGGCAGCAACGCCGTGAAGAACCACGTGTCGAAGCGTCGCTTCTCGAACGGCGGGGTGATCCAGCGGTCGACGGCCGCGACGAGGTCGGCGCGCAGTCGCCGCCCGGCGAGCACGTCGACGAACGTCACCTCGTGCGCCTCGAGGCGCGTGCGTAGCTCGACGTCAGGCCCCGCAGCCTCGGCTGGGCCATCTGTCTCAGCTGCGAGCCCAGCGTCGGCTCCGTCGCCGACTGCGTTCCCGCGTACGTTCGTGTCGACGAGCAGCACGCCCGCCTCCTCGAACAACTCCCGCAGGGCGCACACGACGACGGCGCCTGCCGCGTCGGCGTCGATCCCGAGGTCGCGCCCCGCGTCCTCGGCGTCGAAACCGTCGAGCAACCCGGCCTTCACGACGTCCTCATCGGCTGCGTCGACCCGCCCACCGGGAAACACCCACGTCGACGGCGCGAAGTCCATCGTCGAGGCGCGCTCGATCATGAAGACCTCAAGCGGTTCACCGCGCACCAGCATGACGGTGGCCGCCTGCGAGGGCGTCACCTCGTCGCCCTGCTCGCCCCGGCCGACGGCGTCGAGCCAGCGCATGGCCGACTCGCGGAACGGCCCGATCGGGAACTCGCGCACCTGCGACGACGTGGTCACGGGGCCCCTCAGTCGCGAACGGCGACGGTGATCTCGACCTCGACCGGTGCGTCGAGGGGCAGGACGGCCACGCCGACGGCCGAGCGCGCGTGCACGCCGGCGTCGCCGAAGACATCGCCGAGCAGGTGCGAGGCGCCGTTGACGACGCCCGGCTGGGCCGTGAACGACGGGTCGCTGGCGACGAACCCGACGACCTTGACGACGCGCGTCACGCGATCGAGGTCGTCGATGACGCTCTTGATCGCCGCGAGCGCGTTGAGCGCACACGTGCGAGCGAGCTCGCTGGCCTGCTCGGCGCTGACCTCGGCACCGACCTTGCCCGTCAGCGGCAGCTTGCCGGCGACCATGGGCAACTGGCCGGAGGTGTGGACGTGGTCGCCGTCACGAACCGCCGGGACGTACGCGGCGACGGGCGCTGCGACCTCGGGCAGTTCGAACCCGAGCTCTGCGAGACGCTCCTCGATCGCGCTCATCGCTCAGGCCTTGGGGCGCTTGAAGTAGCCGACGAGACCGTTGCCGTCGGGGCCGGGCACGATCTGCACGAGCTCCCAGCCGTCCTCACCGAAGTTGTTGAGGATCTGCTGCGTGGCGTGGACCATGATCGGCGCGGTGAAGTATTCCCATTTCTGCATGCCTCCACCCTAGAGCCACCCACCGCCATCACGGTCGAAGCGGCCCGAGGCAGACCCCACCCCATGACGGCGCGAGGCCCACCCCAGGACGGGGTGGGCCTCGCGAGCCTGCGTCAGTCGGCGCCCAGCACCTGACGATCAGGGCTTGACGTACAGCGTGATCTTCTTGCCCTTGCCGAGCTTCTGGCCGGCCGCAGGGTCGGTCTTGAACGCCTGGCCGCCGGAGACGTCACCGGAGTTCTGCTTCGACACGGTGACGAGGAAACCGGCCTTCTCGAGTGTCGACTTCGCGTCCGCCTCGCTCTTGCCCTTGACGTCGGGGACACTCACCTCGTCGCCCTGCTTGGTCGCCTTGTCGGGTTCGGCGAGCTTCGCCTTGGGCATGCCCTTCGAGATCGTGTCCATCGTCGCCTTCCACACCGGCGCCGCGATGTCGCCGCCGTACAAAAAGGTGCCGATGTGCTTGCCCCCGATGGAGACGTTCTTGATCGGGTTCTTGTTGTCGAAACCGCGACCCACCCAGACGGCCGTGGAGAGCTGCTTCGTCGAGCCGACGAACCACGTGTGCAGGGATCCGTCGACCGTACCGGTCTTGCCGAAAGCTTCCCGCCCGTCGGCCAGCTTGGCATCGGAGGCGGTGCCGTCGCTGTCGAATACGTGGGTGAAGATCTCCGCCGTTCCGCGAGCCTCCTGCTGGCTGATGACCTGCTTGCACGGCTCGACCTTGAGCGCCACCGGCTTGCCGTTCGCCTGCTTGATCGAGACGACGGGGCGGGGTGCGCAGTACTTGCCGTCCGCCGCGACGGTGGCGAACGCGTTGGCCATCATCATCGGCGAGGACGAGTCGGAGCCGAGCACGATCGACGAGGGGTCGCGCCGGATGTCGCGCCACCCGCCCGTCTTGAGGTCACGGGCCTGAACACCCATGAGTTTGAAGGTGTCCCGCACCTTGCACGGCCCCAGCGACGCCACGAGGGCTCCGAAGGCGGTGTTGACCGATTCGGCGGTGGCCTTGCTCAGGCTCATCGGGCCGGACGGCACCGGGTGGTCGTTTCCGACGGACCAGTTGCCGGCACCCTGACCGCACTGGCCGGGGAACGTCTTCGACGTGAAGTTGTAGACCGGGCGCCCGTCCTTCGTGCCGTTCATGGCGGGAACGTTCACCGTCGAGTCGACGGCGCGGCCCTGACGCATCGCCTCGACGATGGCGAAGATCTTCGCCGTCGAACCGATGGGGAAGCCCGAGCGGACCCAGTCGACGGACGTCGAGAAGTGGTTCGATCCGGCGACGTCGTACTTGGCGTTCTGCGACATGGCCTGGACGAGACCCGTGCCGGGTTCGATGATGACGCCCGCTGCCTGCACGTCCGCGCCGTTGCCGACGGGAACGCGCTTCTTGAGGTTCGAGTCGAGGGCCGACATCTTCTTCGGGTCGAGCGAGGTCTGGATCGTCAGGCCGCCGGTCTTCAGCTTGGCGAGGCGCTCCTTGCGGTTCGCGCCGAGCGCGGGCTGGTCGGCGACCCAGTCGGTGACATAGTCGCAGAAGTACGGGTACTTGCTGCCCTGGCAGCCACCGCCACCGGCGATGTTCGTCACGTGAGTCTGCAGCGGGCTGGCGATGGCCTTCTCACCGTCGGCCTTGCTCACGCGCCCCTGCTTGATCATCTTCTCGAGCACGATGTTGCGGCGCTTCACCGCAGCCTTGGGGTTGTGCACCGGGTCGGTCGAACCAGGCAGGTTGACGACGCCCGCGAGCGTGGCGGCCTCGGGCAGCGTCAGATCCTTCGCCGGATGGCCGAAGTAGTGCTGGGAAGCGGCCTCGATGCCGTACGTGCCGTCACCGAAGAAGACGAGGTTGAGGTAGCTCGTGAGGATCTGATCCTTCGTGTGCGTCTTCTCCAGCTCGACCGCCATCTTGAGCTGCTTGATCTTGCGGACATAGGCGTCGGTGCCGTGCTGCGCGACGGCCTTCTTCGCCTCCTCCTTGTCGCCGCTCTCGATCGCGGCGCGCTGCGCGGCGACCTTGACGTACTGCTGCGTCAGCGTCGAGGCGCCCTGCGTGCTCGAGGAGACGAGGTTCGCGGCGACAGCGCGCAGGATGCCGCGCTGGTCGAGCGCGCCGTGGTCGTAGAAGCGCTCGTCCTCGATGGCGACCTGCGCGTCCTTCATCACCTTCGGGATGGCCGACGACGGCACCACGATGCGGTTCTCGTCATACGGGGTGGCGATGACGGAGCCGTCCTTCGCCAGGATCTTCGACTGCTGGCTCAACGCGTTTTCGGTGAGCGTGCCCGACATGTCGTCGAACTCCTTGACGCCACCCTTGACGCTCGCGCCCGCGAGGCCCGTGGCGGGGATGAGCAGGCCCGCGAAGAGCAGGCCCAGCGCCATCGAGGTGGCGACGAACGCGCCGAGGAGGCTGAGAACCGAGCCCATCGCAGAACGCTGACCGCCACCGTCAGATTTCTTCCAGGTTTGCTTCTTCGCCGACGCATCGGGGCCAGGAGACTTTCCACGCATGCCGCTCAGCGTATCGGAGCAGCCTGTCAAAGCCTTCGAGGCGCGGTTCGGCGCGCCCCGCGCCGACCGCGTGTACTAACGTTTTTGGTACTCAATCCCCATGGAAACTCACCAGTAACCACGCCTACTGTGCGTATAGCAACTTTTGCACGTGGCGCACGCCACACCGTCATCCGCACCAACAAGGGGAGGGCACCGATGACGATCATGGCCGAAGAAGAGACGCAGACGCCCGTCTGGGACGACAACTGGGCCGCCCGCGCCCAGTGCGCCGCGGCGGCACCTGACGACCTGTTCGCCAAGGGGGCTGCTCAGCAGTCGGCGAAGACGATCTGTCAGCGCTGCCCCGTCGTCGCCGAATGCCTCGCCGACGCGCTCGACAACCGCACCGAATACGGCGTCTGGGGCGGCATGACGGAGCGTGAGCGCCGCGCGCTGCTGCGTCGCCGTCCGGACGTCAAGTCGTGGGCGACCCTGTTCAAGATGGCGCGCGCCGACGAGGCCGCCGCAGGCATCCGCCGCGCGAGCTGAGACGTGCACGAACGCTGAGGGCCGTGCCGACCGCTGGGGTCGGCACGGCCCTCACCGCCATTCGGGCACCTGAGCCCGCAGCAAGTGATCAGCCCGCGAGCGCCTTCTTGACGGCCGCCGCGACGCGCCCACCCTCTGCCTGCTCGCCGATCTTGGGCTTGACGACGCCCATCACCTTGCCCATGTCTTTCATGCCGGATGCGCCCGTGGCGCTGACGGCCTCGGCGACGATCGCGTCGATCTCGTCGTCGCTCAGCTGCTTCGGCAGGTACCCCTCGAGGCAGGCGAGTTCCGCGTTCTCCTTCTCGGCGAGCTCGGTGCGCCCGGCGCCGACGTAGGCGTCAGCCGCCTCGCGGCGCTTCTTCGCCTCCTTGACGATGACGGCGAGCACCTCGTCATCGCTCAGCTCACGGTGCTCCTTGCCTGCGACCTCGGCGTTCGACACGGCCGTCAGGACCATGCGCAACGTCGCGCTACGCACCTGATCGCGCTCGCGGATCGCGTCGGTCAGGTCGGTGTGGAGAGTGGCCTTCAAGGTGGTGGCACCGGTTGCGTTCATGCGGTCATTCTTCCACCCCGGTGCGAGAATCCCCGCATGAGTTTC
>NZ_LSJT01000022.1:0-21133 GCF_001556795.1 Dermacoccus sp. CCH2-D9 | reverse complement strand
TCGCTAGGGTGGGCAGCGCGCGTCACCCAGGACGAGGAAGCCGGTGAGAATCCGGCACGGTCGCGCCACTGTGAACGGGATTTCCGTGAGTCAGGAACTCGGGGTGACGCCATCGAGCGGGACGCGTCATCCCGGGAAGGTGCACTCATGCATATCGCTGAGGGGTTCTTGCCCCCTGTTCACGCTGCCGCCTGGAGTGCGGTAGCGGCACCCTTCGTCATCCACGGAGCGCGCGAGATCAAGCGCACGATCGAGAAGCATCCGGAGTCGAAGCTGCTGCTCGGCGGAGTCGGGGCGTATTCGTTCGTGCTGTCGGCCATCAAGTTGCCGTCCGTCACCGGGAGTTCGTCGCATCCGACGGGCACCGGCGAGGGCGCCATCATCTTCCGCCCGCCTGTCATGGCGGCGCTGGGCACGATCGTGCTGCTGTTCCAGGCGCTGTTGCTCGCGCACGGCGGGCTGACGACGCTCGGCGCGAACGTCATGTCGATGGCAGTCGTCGGGCCGTGGGCCGGGTACGGCGTCTATCGGCTGATGCGTCGCGCGCCGCTGTCGATCGCCGTGTTCTGCGCCGTCGCCGTCTCCGACCTCATGACGTACGTGACGACGGCGACGCAGCTCGCCCTCGCCTTCCCCGACCGCGCGACGGGTTTCGTCGGCGCATGGTCGCGGTTTCTCGGGCTGTTCGCGGTGACGCAGATTCCGCTCGCCATCGTCGAGGGCCTCGTCGGTGTGCTGCTCATGAACGCGCTGCGCTCCTGGGCCGGCCCGGAGCTCGCCGGTCTGGGATTCGGACGCGATCGTGGGTTCGATGCGGGTGTCGCGGTCTCGGCCGACGTCGAGGCGAAGGAGGCGAGCCGTGCGTGACCGTCGACTGACGAACGTCCTCCTCGTCGTGCTCGCGGCGGCGATCTTCGTCCTGGCGCTCGTCATGGGCACGCGCAGTGGCGACTTCAGTGGCACGGACGCTGCGGCCACCGAGACCATCGAGAAGTCCGACCCCGACTACAAGCCGTGGTTCGAGCCGTTCTGGACGCAGCCCGGTGGCGAGGTCGAATCGGGGCTGTTCGCGATGCAGGCCGCGCTCGGTGCGGGCTTCCTCGGCTTCGTCCTCGGCACGTTCCGCGAGCGTCGCAAGAACCGCGACGCGGCGTCGGGTGTCGCGAGTGCGGGTAGCGGCGTTGCGTCACGTCGTCCTGCCCCGGGTGATGACGCTGCGACGGGTCTCGTCACGAACGCGCCCGACGGTTCGCGGATCGCCTGAGCGTGGCTCATCTCGCGATCGACGAGGCGGCGTGGAGCAGCGCGTGGCGCACGCACGCCGTCAGCGAGAAGGCTGCGCTGGCGCTCGGTCTTCTCGCCGTGGCGATGGTGGCGCGGGACGTACGCGTCGACCTGGCCGTCGTCGTCGTCGCGTTCGTCGCCGTCACGGTGGGTGCGCGCGTCGCGCCAGGGCTCGTGCTGCGTGTGTGGGCGCTGCCGGCGGTGTTCGTCGTCATCGGCCTCGTGGGCGTGCTCGTGTCGATCGGCCCCGCGCCCGATGACGCGCTGTGGCAGGCGGGGCCGTTCTCGATCGGGCGATCGTCGCTCGATCGAGCCGTTCTGACGGGGTCGCGTGCAGCGGCGGGGGCGGCTGCCGTCCTCGTGCTCGCGCTGACGACGCCGATGACGGACGTCCTCGGCGGGCTGCGGCGCGTCGGGGTGCCGGCGTTTCTCGTCGAGATCGCGGGCGTCGTGTATCGGATGATCTTCACGCTGCTCGACTCGGTCGGCACGATCCGGGAGAGTCAGACGGCGCGCCTCGGCTACGCGACGCGCCGCGCGGCGCTCGCGAGCACTGGGACGCTGCTCGCGGGGGTGCTCGTCCGGGCCTGGACGCGCGCCCAGCGCCTCGAAGCGGGGCTCGCCGGACGTGGATACACGGGCGACCTCATCGTCACGACGCCCGCGCGGCAGGCGTCGTGGCGGTCGCTGTGTGGTGTCGTGCTCGTCGTCAGCGCCCTCATGACGTGGGCGGTGATGTCGCGATGAACAGGTGGCTGCAGAACAGGCAAGCTGGGCCGAACGGCGTCGCTCGAGATAGTGAGTCACGTGTGGCTGAGCCCGGCGGCCGGGAGGCAACTGGTACCCGTGGGTTGGGTGTCAGGGATCTGCGCGTGGGGTATCGCGGTCGGGACGCCGTACTCGACGGCGTCGACCTCAACGTGCAGCCGGGGCGGCGGCTCGCGTTCGTCGGCGCGAACGGCGCAGGCAAGACGACGCTGTTGCGCGCCGTGGCCGGGTCGGTTGCGGCGACGTCAGGGGACGTCGTCGTCGACGGGGTGGCGTTGCAGCGTTCGCGGCGCGGGCTGGAGCGTCATCGACAGCTCGTGCAGCTCGTGCTTCAGGATCCGGCGGATCAGTTGTTCTCGGCGGACGTCTTCGCGGACGTCTCGTTCGGCCCGACCAACCTCGGGCTGCCGCCCGACGAGGTGCGGCGACGCGTCGAGGAGACGCTCGACGTCCTCGGGATCAGCGACCTCGCGGATCGGCCGGTTCATCAACTGTCGTTCGGGCAGCAGAAACGCGTGGCCATCGCGGGTGCCGTCGCGATGCGCCCCGCGTACTTGCTGCTCGACGAGCCGACGGCCGGTCTCGACCCGGCCGGCGTCGAGGCGCTGCTCGCGAGCCTCACGTCGCTCGAGGAACGCGGTACGACGATCGCCCTGTCGACGCATGACCTCGCGTTCGCGTGGGAGTGGGCCGACGACCTCGCGCTGCTGCACGACGGGCACCTGCGTCAGGACGCCGCGCATCGTGTGCTCAGCGACGAGCCCGCCCTGCATGCCGCGGCGCTGCGCGCTCCCTGGCAGGCGCAGATGTTGGCGCGCGCAGGCGTGAGGTGTGCCGGAGCGCAGACGTCGCGCGACGGGGGCGTCAACGAGGTCGTCGGCGGCGACGCGGGGCCCGGCGACGCCGGCGGCGAAGGTAATGGCGCTGGCCGACGTCCCGTTGGAGGTGGGATACCGCGTGCGGTCGACGAGGTCTACGACGCTGTGATCAGCGGCGGCTCTCAGTCGCCCAAGCGACCCACGCGGATGGAGTGACAGCCCAGAGGTACAGCGTTCGAGCCAGGGTGGCTGGGTGACGCACGGCTGGGCCCGCGGCCACGACGACCGTCGTCATCTCGGGTAGGGACACGCACCGGCCGGGCTAGCGGCGTGGGGCGATGCTCGCGGTGCGCCCGGGCTGAAACTAGCCGGCCGGCGCGCTCTCGGCTGGACGCGTGGCTTCGAGAGCCGCAGGTCCCGCAGCGAGTGGCCAAGCCGCGCGGTCGAGATCGACGGTGAAGCTCTGGTCGTCAGGATCGCGGGGGACGGCATCGTTCGGGTGGGTCAGCATCATCGGCCCCGAAGGCGATTGCCAGGTGCACACCCCGTCAGCGTTCATCTGCACGGCCCAACCACCGAACGTCTTCGCCCGGTGATGATGACGACACAACATCTGCAGATTCGCGGCACTCGTCTCCCCGCCGTCGGCGAAGGGGACGACGTGGTCGGCATCGCACCCCTCCGCGCGGCGCGAACACCAGGGGAACCGGCAGTGCACATCGCGACGCTCCACGAACGTGCGGATTGCCGTCGACAGACGATACTTCTGCGTGCTCGTGGCGATCGTCGTCCAGCGCTCGGCGTCCATGAGCTCCGTCGTGAACACCGCGCCCACCACGCGGGCCAGCTCCTCGACGACAGCGGCCACGATCGTCCCGACGCCCGGCACGCGGGCATCACCGAAGCCGTTCGTCGAGCTGTGTTCGCCCACCCCGCCTCGCAGGGGGACGCCATCGGCACCGCTGGGCGGCCCCACGCCACCGAAACCCTCCGATAAGCGAGCGGCATTCGGGCCGCCTGAGCCCGGACGGCGGGTCCACACGCCGCTCGCTTCGCGAGTGGAGTCGGGGCCACCTGAGCCGGAATGGCGGTTCCACACTCGCTCCGATGCGCGTGCGGCATCCGGCCACCCAGGCCCGGAACGGCCGCTCCAGACGCCATCCGCGTCGAGGACGCTGACGCGGCTCGCGCTCCCGTCGAGCGTTGGCCCGGAGGTGTGAGTAACCCGCTCCACCGCCTCCGCGCCACCGGCCACCGAGGGACGAGAGCGCACAACAGGCACCTGGAGGTGCAGAACCGGTGTGACGTGCACGTTGGCCAGCGCCAGCAGGACGAGAGCGTCCACGCGCAGCGCATTGATCGGTTCGCGCAGCGCGACGTCGAGTACGTGCGGGGCCGAGTCGCGAAGCTCCTGTGCGTGGGAGTGGATGGCGGCCTTGAGATCCGCCGCGTCGCGCGCGGGCAGGACCGCGCGCAGCTCCGTCAGGGTCGGGTGCTCGGGGTGTGGCGCGAACCAGACACCGAGCTGTGCCCTTATGTCGATCTCGTCCTCGTCTTCGGTCAACCCCAGGGCGTCGAGGACTCGCGTCGTGCGGTTGCTCGCCGCCGTGGAGCCCGCGGTGGCAGCCTTCGCGTGGATCAGGTGCGGCAACGCCACCGCGATCTGCGCGTCGTCGAGATGCGCCAGCACATCACTGATCTTGACCACCGAACTCATGCGCGCACGCCCGGCGCCGGCCTGCTCGAAGAGGGGACGCAGGCAGTGGCGGATGCGCTCGGCATCAGCGGCCATCGCTTCGGCGTGAGAACTGGACACGCCCAGGGCAGGGCCGAGCGCTGCCGCGGCGAACTCGCCGGGCGTCAGGGGGTAGTCGCGATCGTCCATCGACTCCCACTCGATGTCGTCACGCTCGCGATGGACGGTGTGGTGGCGTGCGGCGAGAGCGTGCATCGTCGCGTCCGCGGAGCGTGACACCCGCGACGCGGTGGCAGCAGCGCGCTCGAGCGAGACAGCGGCCTCCTCGAGCGCTGCGGCCCGCTCGTCGAGCGTCATGACGGGACGTTCGACGAAGGCGCCCTCGGCGTTGAGTGCCTCGTCGAAGAGGGCGTGACTCAGCGCCTCCCAGAGCTCGAACCGATCGAGAACCGGGAGGTTGCGTGCCTGCCGAAGCAGGGTGCGCGCGACCTCGTCCATGACTCCAGTTTAGTACATATGTTCGAACATGGCGAGTTGCGAGGCGAAGAGATGCCGTCATGGCGCGAGGCCTCGGGATCCGCACGTCCGGCCCGGCTCGTGCTACTTCACGGGGCTACGCCGCGCCTACTTCCCCCGCCAGCACGCGCCGAGCAGGACCACGTGGTACTTGAGGTGCGCAGCCTCGGTTGAGCCAACCGTCACGCCACGAACACGCAGAACGGATGCCCGGCGGGTTCGGTGAAGACGTAGAGGGCTTCATCGTCGTCATCGGAGCGGTCGAGCACCTGCGTCGCGCCGAGCGACACGGCGCGCTCCCGCTGCCGTTCGAGCGAGGCCACGGCCGGCACCGTCAGGTCGAGGTGCATCTGCATCGGCACGCGCCCCTCGGGCCACGTCGTGGGTTCGAGGTCCTCGTCGCGTTGAAACGCGAGCGCTCGGCGGCCGCCCGCGTGCGTCAGCACGAGCCAGTCGGCATCATCCGGGCCGTCACTCGGTAGCTCGTCCCGGCGCGATACGTCAGCCCGAGGAACTGCCGATAGAACTCCGCGAGGCGCCGCGGATCACGCGCGTCGAGGACGGTCTGCATCAGCTGGGGGCATCGCTCATGCGGCCACGGTAGACGGCGTCTCCCTCGCCGTCAGGGGCGAATCGCCGGCACGAACTGCAGGCCCACGGGCCGTCATACTGGCGGCATGACGCAGATTTCGGAGAAGGACGTCATCCTCGCCTACGTGCTGGCGAAGTTCGACGCGATCGTCACCATCGTGCGCGACATGGATGACGCGACGGCCAACGCGACGCTGCCCGTCGCCGGCTCGAACAGCCCCTACGCGCTGCTGACGCACTGCCTCGGGGCGATGCGTCGGTGGTCGAGCACCGTCAACCTGGGGGGCACCGTTCCGCGCGACCGCGACGCTGAGTTCACCGCCACCGGCCCCGTCTCGACGCTCGTCGAACGCGCCGCACGCGAACGTCAGGCCTTCATAGACGACGTCGCCGCCACCGACCTCGACGCGCTCCCGGTGGCCCCGCCGGCCGACCGAGTCGACGCCCCGGCGCGCTCGTATCAGGTCACCGACTGCCGCGCCGTGCTCCTGCACGTCGTCGAGGAGCTCGCGCAGCACCTTGGCCACCTCGAGATCACCCGCGACGTCCTGCTCGCGCGCGGCTGAGGCGCGGATCGAGACGCTGCGTGCCCATGAAGTCGGATTGACGGATCCATGTGCCACACAGCCCGGCAGACCGGCGGACTCACCCGACCGTGACCGGGTGCGCGCCGATATGGGACGTCAGCCCGGTTCGGCCGCCCCGGGGATCATCCCGTCATGCGGCGATGGCTTCGCGCAGGAAGTCGATGACGATCCGCGCCAAGGGCTCGGGCCTAGCGAGGTGGATGTCGTGTCCGCTCTCGGCGACGAGCGCGACCCGCGTTCCTGGCCGGCCAGCCATGCGTTCGTGCTCTTCGTTTGCGATGAAACTGTGCTGTGCGCGCACGATGAGCGTCGGACACGAAACCTGCTCCCAGTCCTCCCAGAACTGCTGCGCGTGGACTGCTTGGATGGCGCGCGCCAGGGCCACCGCATCGAAACGAGGTTCTCCCTGGTCGTCGACGAGCGTGCGAACCCATGCGATGACATCTGTCGTCGCTTCGGGTCCCTCACCCCCGACGCCGCCCTCGATGAGAACGAGTGCGGACACGAGCTGAGGGTGATGCGCCGCGACGAGCATGGCCGTGTGGGCGCCCATCGACTGACCGACGAGCACGCAGGGGGTGGCCGCGTGACGACGGATCTGCGACACGACATGCGCGACGTGTGCCTCGCGCGACAGATCCCCGGTCATTTCCGCAGCGGATCCGTGAGCCAGCTGATCAAAGGCGATGAATTCCCAGGCAGGCGGGAGCGACCGCGCGAATTCATCCCACTCGTCTGAGGTGCTGGCAAGGCCGTGGAGAGCCACGAGGGGAAGCATTCCTGCAGGCTATCTGCCCTGCGGGGGGTCATCAGCGCCACCTTCACGCCGTCGGGTCCTCAGAGCCGAGCCACGGTGATGTTCACGACGACGGCCGGACGAGGCACAATGCTCGTCCGGCCGTCGGTTTCGTCCGTGCTGTGGCGATGTGGGTCGCGCGTGGTCGAAGAATTCTCTAGGCGGTTTCGCCTCCGCGGTGACGTCGTGATGAGGGTGTTCAAAGCTGGTTAGTTGCTGGCGCGCGGGGTTCTCAGGGTAGGGCGAGCGTGAGGAAGAGGAAGCTGAGGAATTGCCGTTTGTCGCCTGGGGGCAGCAGTTCGCTGGGGGTGTCGGGGTGCACCTTGGGTTCAGTCAGGCTGATAAAGGTGAAGCCCGCGTCGATGAACGCATTGAGGACATCCTGCAAGGGCCGGTGCCAGTAGGTCAGCACGGTAGTGGTCTGGCCGAACGCATAGTCCTCGGAGTACTGGGTGAGTGCGAAGTAGTCCTGGTCTCGGTGCAGGGCGGCAAAGAGGAAGGGGTGAAGCAGGCTGACGATCAGCCGCCCGCCCGGGCGTAGAACGCGACGCAGTTCGCCGAGCGTGGGTCTCCAGTTTTCGACGTAGTGCAGCGCAAGAGAACACGTGATCAGGTCGAACTCGTTGTCCCCATAGGGCAGCGGGGCAGCGAGATCGGCCACCCGTATGTCGGCGCATTCACCCAGCCTGTCGCGGGCGATGGCGATCATCGCGGGGCTGACATCGAAGCCACTTACGGTTGCGCCACGATCGCGCAGCTCTTTCGTCAAGGGTCCGTGGCCGCAGCCGGCGTCCAGCACTCGAAGCCCCTCAACATCACCGGCCAGGCGTAGCACCTCGGGGCGTTCGTACCACTTGTTGAACAGGCCATTCTCGTTCTCCTCGACATAAGCGGGGGCGAACGCGTCGTAGTCGGCGGTATCCATCATCGATTTTCCTCCTGGCGGGCGTACACGCGGAACATTTCGTCCTCGGGAGCGGCCAAGAGCATGCCGTAGTAGCCGCGCCGGTTGGGATGTGCCACTGCCTGGTTGCGACGGTCCCGGGATCGCTCGCTCCACTTGTCCAGAACGGCGCTGAGCTCGGCGCGCATCTCGACCAACTCCTGATCATCAAGCCAAACTGCGAAGTCTTGGCTGATTGAGCAGGGCGATGAGCTACCGGAGGGATCGAGCTCGGCGCCGTCGCCAACCTGAGCCTGGATTGCCCGATGCAGGGCGACCACGTGCCCCTCCGCGACCCGTCGAAGCGTGTCCACCGCCGCTTCACCCCCGGTCTGCGCCCGCAGCGCCGCCAGGTCGATATGAAACCCGCGCTCGGAGGTCGGCCGCCACCACCGCTCGCGACGGTCGCCCGTGTGGTCCGGGTCGGGCTCGATCAACTCATATCGGGCCAGCTGGCGCAGGTGGAAACTGACGGAGTTGGCTGGCTCGTCGAGCAAGTCCGCAAGATCCTTCACCCGAGCTGTGCCACGGCGCGCCAACTCGCCGAGCAGCCTCATTCGAAGTGGGTGCGTGATAGCCGCGACGGCTTTGGGATCCGTGATGTGTGTAGCCTCATCGCGCCCTGGCGTGGCGTTCATAGCCGCAAGCCTGCCACCGACCGGCTAGAAGCGCAAGAATTATTGCGCGATGTTTGTCGTCTATTTGGTGAGCCGCCAGACACCAGGGCCAAGCCGTATTCGCGCGCCAATCCGAGGGGTGCATCTCCAACGAAGGTTCTAGCCATAGCCGGAGGAGGCTGGCCGATCCGTGCCGAGCCGCGGTGATGTTCACGACGACGGCCGGGCGAGCAACAATGCTCGTCCGGCCGTCGGCTCAGCGCAGAATTAGTGCACGCTCAGTGCTCCCCGCCACCCGTCGGGCCGCGGTCGGTGAAGAACTCCGTCACCTTGGCCTTGGCGAAACCGAACGCGTGGGCGGGCTTCACCTTGCCGGGCACCGACACCTCGTCGGGGTTCGTCACGACTTCGACGAGCCACGGCTCCGGTGACGAAACGGCCTCGCGCAGAACCGATTTCAACTCGGCCGGGTCCTCGACGCGCCGCGAGCGCAAACCCATCGCGGCGGCGACGTCGGCGAAGTTCGGGTTGTCGAGCGCCGTGCCGTACTCGGGCAGCCCGACCTGTTCCTGCTCGAGCTTCACCATCCCGAGCTTGCTGTTGTTGAACACGACGAACGTCGCCGGCAGGCCGTACGTGACGGCGGTGCGCAGGTCGCCGACGAGCATCATGAGGCCGCCGTCACCGCACAGTGCGACGACGGGGCGACGACGATCGAGCGCCTGCGCGCCGAGCGCCATCGGCATGGCGTTCGCCATCGAGCCCAGGGTTGTACGAGCCGATGAGACGGCGCTCTCCGCGCATCGGCAGCAGCCGCGACAGCCACACCGTCGACATGCCCGTGTCGGAGGTGAAGATCGTGTTCGTCGGGCACACCTCGTCGAGCGCGAGCGCGACGGCCTCCGGACGCACCTTCTCTTCCGGGTTGTCGCCGAGCGAGCGCACCTTGCCGAGCAGCGACTCGTCGAACGAGGGGTCGGCGAGCTTGCGCTGATCGTCCATCCACTCCGCGTACTTCGACTGCGCCTTCTCGAGGTGCTCGCGCCCTGACGCCGGCTCGAGCATCGGCAGCAGCGCCCGCAGACTCTCGCGCGCACCACCGACGAGCGCGATGTCGACGGGCGTGCGGCGTCCGATGTGCTGCGTGCGCGTGTCGAGCTGGATGACCTTCTTGCCCTCCGGATACCACTCGCGGTACGGAAAGTCGGTGCCGATCATGAACAGCACGTCGCACTCGTCCATCGCGCCGACGGCCGCCGGGTTGCCGATGAGCCCGCTCTGGCCGACCTCGTACGGGTTCTCGTGCTCGAGCCCCTCCTTCGCCTTGAGGGTCAGCACCGTCGGCGCGGCGAGCTTCTCGGCGAGCGCGAGCACCTCCTCTCGCGCCTCACGCGCACCGCGACCGACGAGCAGCGTCACCTTCTCGGCATCCCGCAGCGCGGCGGCGGCCCCGTCGAGCGAATCCGCAGCCGGTGACGACGGCAGCGGCGGCGGCGCGAACCGCGGCGTCCGCGTGCCGTGCGGCAGCTTCAACCCGCTGATGTCGCCCGGCAGGTTGAGCACCGCGACGCCCTGGTGTGCGACGGCGGCTTCCAGCAGCTGAGGCATCTGGTTGGCGCTCGTCACCGTCGCGGTGAAGACGGCGACGTCACTGAACAACGCGTCGTTGTCGACCTCCTGGAAGAAACTCGTGCCGATCTCCTCCGTCGGCACCTGCCCACAGACCGCGAGCACCGGCGCGCGTGCGACTTCTTCGCGTCGTACAGGCCGTTGAGCAGGTGGATCGCGCCGGGCCCGACGGTGCCCATGCACACCGCGAGACGCCCCGTCAGCTGCGCCTGCGCGGATGCGGCGAACGCGCCCGCCTCCTCGTGGCGCACACCGACCCACTCGATGCGGTCCTCACGCCGGATGGCGTCGACCACGGGGTTGAGCGCGTCACCGACCACACCCCAGAACTCGCTGACGCCGTACTCGGCGAGCGCTTCGACGATCATCTCGGCGATCGTCATCTCGGATCCGATGTTCATGCTTCTCCTCGCTCGGCGGGCGTGATCACTTCTGGACGGGCGTGGGGAACGAATGCGGGTCGGCCTCGGCCCACGCGCGCGCCCTCGACGTCATCATCGTCGTCGCCTCCTCGACGTCATCATCGTCGTCGCCTCCTCGACGGTGGCCTCCTGATGCTCGCCATGATCGATCCTTCGAGAGGCAATGACGTTTCGTCGTCATCCTGGCAGGTCAGGTCCAGCAGCACCATGCCCCTCAGCACATTCACGGCCGACTCGGGCGGCGCGTCAGCGGCTCCCGCGAGGACGTCGACAGGGTGACGACAGGGCGCCGTCATGGTGACGACATGGTGATGCCATCGACACGTTCGGGCGATATGTACGAGAAATCGCAAAACGTGTACATGTCAGGGTGCTCAGGCGCGTACGCTCGTCCTCATGTGGACCGGCCCCGACGTTCCGTACCAGGATCTGCCGCCTCTTCCTCCCTCGACGCAGGTCGAGACGCCGGCGGTGCTCAAGGAGGTCATCGCCGCCAGTCGAGCCCTCGCCGCCCTGGATCAAGCGGTCCGGCGCCTGCCGGACCCGACGATGCTCGTTCACCTGCTCCCGGTTCTCGAGGCGCAGGCCTCGAGCGAGATCGAGAACGTCGTGACCACGAACGACGAGCTGTTCCGCGCTGCCGCGGACATGCCGGACACCAGGACGTCCCCGGCGGTCAAGGAGGCCCTGCGCTACCGCCGTGCCCTGTGGGTCGGGTTCGACTCGCTGCAGACGCGCCCCCTGACGTCAGGAACAGCACTCGAGATCTGCAGCGAGCTGCAGGGCCGAACCGCCACTCTGCGCAATCAACCGGGGACCTATATCGGCAACCCCGTCAACCGTGAACGCATCTACACGCCGCCCGAGGGTGCAGACGTCATCGCCGAGCATCTGTCCGGGTGGGAACGCTTCCTGCACGCCGACTCGGGGTTCGACCCGCTCGTCGTGATGGCGATGCAGCACTACCAGTTCGAGGCGATCCACCCGTTCTTCGACGGCAACGGACGCACCGGTCGCGTGATCAACCTCCTGCTCCTCGTCGAGAAGGGGCTGCTCGAGCAGCCGGTGCTGTACCTGTCGGGCCACATCGTTCGTACGAAGGACGAGTACTACTCCCGCCTCCGCGCCGTCACCGCCCAGGATGACTGGCAGGGCTGGATCCTCTACATGGTGGGTGCGGTCGGCGCCACCGCTCGATGGACGCTCTCGCTCGTCGAGGTCATCGAAGGGCTGCGCCGGGAAGCGGAGGACGCGATCCGCCGGCATCTCCCGGCGCAGGCACCCGCGTCAGACCTCGCGCGGGTGCTGTTCGCGCAGCCGTACGTCCGCATCGAGGCGATCGTCGACGCAGGCTTGGCCAAGCGTCAAACCGCTTCGAAGTGGCTCTCCGTCCTGGCGCAGCACGATGTTCTCGAGCGCCAGCAACTCGGACGCAGCGTCGTCTACCTCAATCGCGCGCTCCTCGACACGCTGGCCGAGGCAACCGATCGCTGATCCGCCGACGTCGGAGCCTTCGCGGTGACGACATGGTGATGCCATCGACACGTTCGGGCGATGTGTACGAGAAGCCGCAAAACGTGTACATGTCCGGCTCATCGCACTCACCGCGTGGGGTGGGTGCGGGACGTGGGGAGCACCGCGTCGGCTGTCGCGACGACACCGCTACGGGCGCGGCGCGGTGCCGTGCCCCCCGACGTCGAGTAGGTCGTCGACGCTCGCGGCGATGGTCGTCGCGTCGACGAGCTGCGTCGAGACGGGCGGCAGGTCGTGGATGAGGCGCGCGAGGCGTGACGCCATCGCGTTGGCGTCGAGGTGAGCGAGCGGATCGTGCGTCCAGCACGCCGCGAGGGTCACGTACGTGGCCGAACCGAGGCTCGCCTCGAGCTCGCTCCACGACCCGAGCACGCGCGGCAGGTCGCGCTGTGCGATCTGCAGGACGTGCGCGGCCTCGAGCTGCTCGAAGACGAGGTCGCGCCGCGCGCTGACGCCCCGCTCGGAGTTGTGCTCACCGTCGGCCAGGAGCAGCAGCACCCGCTCGAGGGCGCGCAGGGCGCGACGGAACTGACGACGCACGAGCAGCACGGGCAGACGACGCCCGAACGCCCACAGCACGAACAGGCAGATGACGCACGACAGGGCCGTCTCGAAGATGCGATCGAGCATCAACTCACCGATCGGCTTGTGCGCCGTGCCCGCCGACGCCACGAGCAGCGCCATCGGCGTGATGAACATCGAGCCCAGCGCATAGTTGCGCACGACCGTCCACTGCAGCAGGTACACGCACATCAGCGCGACGACGATGACCCACCAGCCGCTCGGATGCGTGAGGCTGACGAGGAAGAACAACCCCACCCCGACGACCGTGCCGACGAAGCGGTGCGCGGCGCGATGCGTCAGTGTCAACCGGTCGCCGCCGAGGGAGATGAGCAGCGCCGTCGTCATGACCGCCCAGTACGGATGCGTGACGCCGAGTGCGTATGCGAGCACGCACGTGAGCAGCACCGCGAGCGCTGCGCGCCGCGCGATCAGCGCAGGCAAGGACGAGCGCGACAACCCCCAGCGCAGCAGGTAGCGCCGCGGTGGGCGTCCGAGGTAGCGCGCCTGCGCCATGACGGGGACGGCGATCACGGCCCCGGGCAGTCGCGTCGCGGCGGTGCGCTGGACGACTTCGATGTGCAACCGGCGCAGGCGCTTCGTCAGCTCGCGCCAGTGCGGGTCGGGGTGACGGCGGCCTGTCGCCGCGCTCAACGCCCACGCCGCGGAGAAGATCGACGCGTACGCCGTGTCCCGCAGGCGGCCCGTCTCGACGAAATCGCCGTCCGGGTCTGACTCGAAGTACGCGTCACACGCCTCCTGCGCCTCGTCGACGGCTTGATCCTCCGGTTCGTGACGCTGCGGGTACTGCAGCGCGAGGCTCAGCACGCTCGACATCACGGCGCCACAGCCTGCTGCCAGCAGGAACCGGCTGCCGGGCACGCCGACCGTAGGCAGATACGTGCCGATGGCCGGGCCGATCGTCAGAAAGACAGGGCCAGGCGGGTCGCCGACGAGCGCGTGGTACAGAAGCACACTGACGCCGGCGATCGCCGTCAGCGCGACCGTCGTGAGCACCGCATGTCCTGCGACGCTCACCCCGATCGTCAACGCCGCGACGTACGCGAGCGTCATGCACGCGAGGATGGTGACGCGGTGACGCCACGTCCGCTTGACGCTGACGGTGCACAAGAACGTGCCCGTCAACCCGAGCAGACCGAGCTGTGGGCCGAGGACGAACGACAACGCCAGCACCGTCAGCGTCACGCACGTCGTGATGTGTGCCGCCGTCTTCCAGCGCCCCGGCGCGGGCTTGACCTCGACGAACGTCTGCAGCTCGTCCGCGAGGCGCGCCTTCGTCACCCCGCGACGACGGGCAGCGCGACGCACCTGCGGCGGCGCGAGCATCATCGTGAGGCGGGGCATGCCTCTATTGTGAACCTGGCCACCGACAACCCCGGAAACCTGGGCCTTTCGCCTCCACATGCACACGGGTGCTCGTCGCCGCGGCAGTGGCATGGCGTCGTGTTCATGAATTCAGGGACAGAACATGAGAGTCAAGGAACCCGCGGCAGCGGGCACGAAACCGCGCGCCTATGCGGTGCGTTGCCGGTGGCTGCCGTGGAGCCCCCGGGCTCACCGGTGGGCCGGGCAGCTCCTCAGTGCATCCCCCGGCGGTGATGACCTGATCTCGGCGGTGATCTTCGCCATCGTGCTCGTCCCGCTCATCGTCGTCCTGGTCTACCTCATCGGCGAGCTGGCTCTGCTGTTGCTCCTGGTTCCGCTGCTGGCATTGACCCGTTTCGTGTTTCGTTGCCCCTGGGCCGTCTGTGTGAGTCGACGTGGCCGGGTGCTTCACGAGGAGCGGTGCCCCACGTTCAGCGCCGCCCGAGCGCGTCGGGGCGACCTCGCACAGGCGGTGCGAACCGGCACCTGGCGCGAGCTACCGCGTCAGCACTGAGGCGCGCGCGACGAAGCACCTCGACGTCAACCCCGCGCCAGGCGCTCCCACCTCGCGATCCATGTGGACCGCGCACGACGTCAGCCGCGAGCCAGCCGCTCCTCGACGTAGTCGAGCCAGCGCAGCTCGGCCTCGTCGGCGAAGATGAGCGATTCGAGGACGAGCTCGTCGGGCGTCGGAGCGCTCGGCGCGCCCGGTGTGCGGCGCGGTTTCGACCGGTTGAGCTCGCGTAGGTGCCGCATCGTCGCGGTGCGTTGCGTCGAGACGAGCGCACGCACGTCGACCCCTGGCATCGTGACGGCGAGCGCCAACTTGATGGCGAGTTCGTTGCGTGGCGTCACGTCGCGCGGGACGGCCTGGGCCCACCACGAATCCACTTCACCGCGCCCCGTCTCGGTGAGGCGATACGGAATGCGGCCCTCGTCGTCGGCCGCGCCCGCGCCCTCGACGAGGCCGTCGCGCTCGAGGCGCCCGAGCGTCGTGTAGACCTGGCCGATGTTGAGGGGCCACTGCCCGCCCGTGCGCGCCTCGAACTCGGAGCGTAGCTGCGCGCCGTACATCTCCTGCGACGCGAGCAGCGCGAGCAGGCCGTTACGAACGCTCACGTCAGCCCCCTTCGCGTCGTCGCGGTGAACGATGAACGTTCAACGGTACGACGCGGCGCGCCCACCCGCCGAACCCGCCGAACCCGCCGAACCCGGCGCGAGTCGTGCATGACGCTCACCGCTCGCGCCTCGTCAGCACCGGCTTGCGGCGTGCGAACAGCATCGACACGAGCGCTGCGACGAGTGGCACCGCGATGAGCATGATCGCGAGCGACCACCATGGGATCGCGTACGTGCCGCCGCTGAGCTGGTGCGTCCGCTCGTCCATCATGTGGTTCGTCGAGGCCCGCGCCAGGATGAGCCCCGGCGCGATGCCGACGGCGATGCCGATGAGCGCACCGATGACGCCGATCGCCGCCGCGTGCGCGCCGACGATGCGTCGCCGCATCCCCGTGGGCGCCCCGACGGTCGCGAGCGTCGCGGCATCGGCCTGCGATTCGGCGTCGTTGAGCAGCGTCGACACGATCGTCGTGAGCAGGACGACGAACGCGAGCGCCGCCGTCATGATGCCGAGGATGACGAGGATCGGGCTCGAGTAGCCCCGCTCCACCATCAACGGCATGTCGATCGGGGAGGCGGCCTTGAGCTGACCTTCGAGCTTCTTGCTCACCCCACCCTCGGGCGCGACGGTGATCGCCGCGAGATGGGCCGTCATGTGATGCTTCGCGAGCGTTTCGCGCGTCGCGATGAGCGAGTTCGGCGTCGAACCAGCGAGCTTGAACGCGGCGTCGAACGACACGGGGCGTGCCGGCACCGTCAGGGGCGAGCAGGATGCGACGGTCGCCTCCGGCAGCTCGGCGTTCTTCCACTGCACCGCGGCCAGCGTGACCTTGCCGTCGGTGATCGTCGTGGCGCTCGACTGGGGGCCCCATCCCGCCACGCCCAGGCTGTCGTTCGTCGATGGCCCGACGTGGAGGAACTCACCTCGCTTCAGAGCATCTCGCGTCGCGGCATCGAGGCCCATGAGCTTCATGCCGGCGTCGTCGACGCCGAGCACGCTGACGGCCGCGGCGGCGGCGTCCTGACCGGAGCCCTTCGCCGGGCACTTCCCTGCGAGATAGCGGGGCATGAAGTCTCCGGCGCCCACTGTCCACGCACCCGCGGCGCCGGGGACGATCTTGCGGATCGCCGCGATGGCTGTGTTGTCGTCCGCCTCACTGGTCCGCGAGCCGGGAGAGCTCGAGACGAACGCCGCCTCACCCATCGGCATCGACGGGGTGTACGTCTTGGCGAGGTACGCGTCCTCGCTCGCGCCGTAGACGCTGACGCCCGTGCACACGGCGACGGTGGCGAGCACCGCGCCGATCGACGCCGTCGCCCGCGTGCGCTGACGGCTGACCTCACGCACCGCGAGGCGCGGCGTCAGGGGCAGGTGACCGGCGAGCTTGCCGGCCACCATGAGCACGTACGGCACCGCGAGCACCGCGCCGCCGAAGAACAGCGGCACGCCGATGTACGCAAGGGCGGTCTGCCCCTCCTCACTCATCGACGACCCGTCGCCCCCTCGCTGCGTCGCGAAGAACAGGCACAGCGTGCCGGCCGCGACGGCGATGACGCCGATCGTCGGCAGTCGACGCTTGACGACACGCGCCGACACCTGCCCGCGCAGGGCCTGCAGAAGGTTGGTACGACCCGCAGCCCGCGCGGGCACCCACGCGGCGATGAGCGCGGCGAGCGTCGAGACGACGACGAGGCCGACGATCCAGCTGAATCGGATGTCGGTGGGCGCGTCGAGGGTCGTCACCTGCCGGCAGGCGATCTTCGCGGCGACGACACCGAGCGCGGTGCCGAGGACGGCACTGACGAGCGCGGTCAGCGCACCGAGGATCATCGCGTTGGCCAGGACGATGCGGCGCAGGACGGCGCGGGTGCCGCCGTTCGCCGCGACGAGCCCGAGGCTGCGACGCTGACGCGTCGCGCCGGCCGCGAACGCCGGGCCGGCGAGCAGTGCCGTCACGGCGACGAAGGCCATCGTCGCGACGGCGATGGCGAAGGCCATGCTCGAATCGCCCGTCGTATTCACGTCATAGGCGCTCGCCTGCGCGGACACGTTGTCGCGGGTCGTCAGGTCGAGGCCGAATCGGTGCCACTGCTCGACGTCAGCGGCCGAGAACGTGCGCGTGTCGTCGAGGAGGAACCCCGGTGACGAGCTCGGCTTGTACCCCGTCGGCACCGGCCCGACGGCGGCGACATCCGCGAACGGCGTCGTCACGGTGCCGACGATGGTGACGTGCACCGTCTTGCTGTCGGACGGGTTTCCG
The DNA here is from genome assembly GCF_001556795.1 of Dermacoccus sp. CCH2-D9. NCBI lineage: Bacteria > Bacillati > Actinomycetota > Actinomycetes > Micrococcales > Dermacoccaceae > Dermacoccus > Dermacoccus sp. CCH2-D9. The sequence continues at coordinate 3,606 of NZ_LSJT01000022.1, read as the reverse complement.
GAGTCAGAGCGCGCCTGCATCGGCCCCTCGGTCGGCAACCCCATGTTCTTGCCGTACTCGGTGACGGCGACCTCACCCGGCTTCGACGGCAGGCGCCCCGAGACGAGAGTGGCCTTGCGTGCGAGCAGGGGCGAGGTGGCGTCGGTCAGCATGACGGTGCCCCACGTCGACGTGAACCCACCCGACGTCGTCTCCTGTGTGGCGGCGAACACGAAACCTTCCTGGTGGGCCTCGAGCGCGGCAACGCCCGCCTGATCGCTCACCTCCGCAGCCGTCGGAGGCTTCGATGTCGTGACGGCGCGTCCGGCTGCCGGCATCGGTACGCCCGGTTTCTCGGCGGACACCGTGACGAGGCCACCGAGCCCTTCCACGGCGCGGGCGCGTTCTTCGTCAGGGCTGATCTCGAACGTCGAGATGAAGGCGAGCATCGTCGCCAGCGCCATGACGGGCAGCAGGATGAGCAGCGCAGCGAGCGCCGAGCGGCCCTTGTAACGCATGATGTCGCGCCACGCGAGGCGCAGCGGCAGCCGCCATCCGGCGAGGGGGGAGGCCATCTCAACGACCCTCTGCGCGCGAGGCGTCCGACGCCGATGAGTTGCGCGACCCACGACTGGCAGGTGCGGACAGGTGCGAGATCGCCGGACGCGACGCGCGCGTCGCGCCGGCCGTCCGCACCGCCATGACGAGCGCAACGGCGATGATGCCGACGAGCAGGACGACGAGCGCCGGCGTCGACAGGAACACGCCCTCGAGCGCCGGCCCGTGCGTCGCATCGAGCCACGATTCGGCCGGTTTCGTCGTCACGTGCGACGGGGGCGAGCCCTGCACCCACGTGTGCACGCTGACGACGGCGAGCTCCTGCACCCGCGACAGGTGGTCGGACGCGGTGATCATGCCCGGCCCTCCGTCGTTGCTGCTGTCACACTCGTCGCACCGTGCGAGCGGGTGACGGCGCTCTCCCCGAACGGCTCGGGTTCGTCGCCGACGATGCCGACGACGGCGCCGTCACGCAGGTTGACGATGCGGTCGGCCCACGACGCGTGCCGCGAGTCGTGCGTGACGAGCAGGACGGCGGCGCCCGCGTCGCAGCGCTGACGCAGCACCATGAGCACCTCTTCACCCGTGACTGAGTCGAGCGCGCCCGTCGGTTCGTCGGCGAGCACGACGCGGCGCTCGCCGACGAGGGAGCGCGCGATCGCGACGCGCTGCTGCTGGCCGCCCGACATCTCCTCGGGGTAGCGGTCGGCGAGGTCGGCCAGGCCGACGGCGTCGAGCGCCTCGAGGCCGGCCGCGCGGGCGGCGCGCAGGCCCATGCCGTCGAGTTCGAGGGGGAGCGAGGCGTTCTCGACCGCCGTCAGCGCCGGGACGAGGTTGAGGTCCTGGAAGACGAACCCGACGCTGCGTCGGCGCAGACTCGCCATCTCCTTCTGGCCGACGCCGACGATGCTCGCACCGCCGATGCGCACATCGCCGCTCGTCGGCGCGTCGAGGCCCCCGGCCATGTTGAGCAACGTCGACTTGCCCGAACCGCTCGGGCCCATCACGGCCACGAGTTCGCCCGGGTACAGCGCGAGGCTGATGTCCTTCAACGCGTGCACGTCACCCGCGGGTGAGGGGTGCACCTTGCTCACGCCGTCGAGCTCGAGGGCTGGTTGCGTCATCGTTCATTTCCCTTCGTGAGGCCTGACGTGCGCCGCCGACGATGTGTCGACGGCGCACGTCACGCTCCCGTTCCCTTACCGCATACGCAGTATGCATACCCGGTATTCACATGTATACCGGGTATGTGGGTGCTGTGGGGGAATGACGCGCCGGTGGGTGTGTCGGGCGTGTCGGGTGAGGCGCGCCGCGCGGCATGTGCCGGGGGTGTCGTAGCACGTCGAGGCTTGGGGCCGGCGGGCGACGGGGCGTCGGGGTGCGCCATGACCGTGCCGCAGATGGTGCGAAACCACGCGCAGCGCGCCGAACGTCGCGCGCGTTTCGAGGCGGAAGCCCAGCTCGCTGAGCGTCTGAGCAAGGCCCGTACACCCCGCCAGAAGCGACGCGAGCTCGCCCGCGTGAATGGCGAGGCGAAGCGCGCACGCAGCGGCGATCAAGAAGGCGGCACAGTGGGCCGGCGTGAGTGATCGTCAGGCGCAGCGATGGGCCAAGACTGCCGATCGCGACGGCAACCCTATGCCGCTCGCGAAAGCCTCACCGGTCGTAGAGAAGCGCCGCACCGCCGTGCAGCGTGGCATGGGAGGTGCGCGGAAAGTCCAGGCGGACCGCATGGCAGCGATGCGCCATTTCACCATCCCAGGCACGGTGAAGGTCGAGATCGACACGGGCGGTAAAGCATCGTCGATCGAAGACCGTACGCACATCACGACGACCGTCCCTCTCGACGCGTCTGAGATGGAGACCGTGGCCGCGTGCATCGAAGCGCAGGAGTACGAGGAAGCCGCAGCGACCTTCAACGCCGCGCTGATCGATGCGTGGATGGGCGGCACGAGCCCGGTGAACATGAAGATCTTGCACTGGACCCCGGTTGAGCCGGAGTGAGAAAACAGTGGAGGGGTAAGGCAGAAAACCTGCCTTACCCCTCCACTGTTACGTCAGACCTCTAATTGGGTGAGATCATCGATCGGCAGGCGAATGAGGCTCAGAACTTCGGCTGAATACCCAGATTGTTTCATCGGGTCATCTTCAATCCAGGCGGTCGCTTCTTCTGATGTTGCATGGGCTGAAGCAATCGCTGGCGATTCGTTCAGGTCTCCAGCAGCCCAAATGTACAGATTATTCTCAATCCGAGCTGCACCGGCTAGGTCCAAGTCTTCCCATGAGACTCTTGTCCTAAGATTTTTGTTGCTATCAAGGATCTTCAGAAGCTCGTCTTCCGACGTGAGTGCGACCTTGGCTGAGCCGTCTACGAAGACTGCGATCATGCCTACATCGTGCGCTTCAGTTGAGCAACCTTCGTGTAGGACCGCGCGTAGTAGGTCTTGTTTTTCCAAACGATCGTACCGAGCGTGGAACCAATAAACGTGGTGTTCGTGGTTCCCTTGCAGGTCTTCACCACGTTCTTCTGCTCGAGCTTTGCGATATTGCGACCACCTGACATCGTTGTGCCGCCGGCCTTCTTCCACCACGCATACCACTTGTAGTGAATCTCTTCAGCGTGAGTGATAGATGTTACGGGCGTGGTGCATGTCGTGATAGGCTTATTACCCGCAGCCTTGTAGTCATATTCCTTCCGCAGGTAAACTGCACCGGGGTTTAGCGTGCAAGGCCCATAGTTGGGTGTTGTAAAACGTACCGATGCGCCCTTTCCACATTGGTAGTCATTGAGCTTTTTGATTGCTTCTTCCTGACTGCTCGCCTGGATGAAGGGCGTTGCCTTCGCCTCGCCACCCTTGAGGAACTGGTCAAGGCACTCTGCGTCGCTAGAGCGGTCGGTTGAGCTCTGAGCTGCGGGCACGGGCTTCTCAGCCGCCAGGGCTGTCGGCGTCACAAGAGACACGCCGAAGACGAGGGGCAGGGTTGTTGCTGCGATGCGCATACGGTTGACATGACAACCGCTCTCACTAGGTCAATTCTTCGGCTTTCGCAGCATACCTAGGTCAGGGG
>NZ_LSJT01000021.1:0-43126 GCF_001556795.1 Dermacoccus sp. CCH2-D9 | reverse complement strand
CAGGCGTGCTTGCTCGCGGCGTCCTTCGGCGGGCGGGGACGGGCGAAGGCTTCGTAGTTTCCACTGCTGTAGTACATGGGACCTCCTCGAGGTCGGGTGCGCGAGATCATCGCGCGGGACGATGGGTGAGGGGACGGCTGCGTGCGCCGTCAGGGATGCAGGATGAAACGGATCGGGTTGCCGTCCTTGCGCGTGAGCCGCTCGAGCACTTCGGGCGCTTCCTCGAGCGGGAAGACCCCGCTGATCGACGCGGACAGGTCGAGCCGCTTCGTGCGGGTCAACGCGACGAGCTGGTGGACGTCCGTTCCCTCGCTGCCGTAGTGGCCGCGCAGCGTCAGCTGCTTGTAGGCGAATGCGGTGTCGGACGGAATCTCGATGGGCCGCCCGGCGAGGCCGACGATGACGAGACGTCCCTGCGGCGCGAGGGAGGCCATCGCCTGGGCCCGCACGGGGGCCACGCCCGCGAAGTCGAACGCGACGTCGAGACCGCGGGGCGAGAGCTGACGGATGGCGTCCTCCGCGTCTTCAGGGGCGCACGCCACGTCGGCGCCGACGGCGAGCGCCCGTTCGCGGGCGGCCTCGAGCGGGTCGATCGCGACGATGGGGGAGGCGCCGATGAGACGCAGCAACTGCACGGCGTGAATGCCCAGCCCGCCGAGGCCCCAGACGCCGACGGCCTCGCCGGCGCGCACGCGCCCGCTCGTCTGGATGGCTGCCCACGGCGTCGAGACGGCGTCGGGGATGATGGCGGCCTGCTCGAACGGGAGGTCGTCGGGGATCGGGACGAGCGTCTCGGCCTGCGCGAGGGCGTATTCGGCGTACCCGCCGTCGTAGTCGACGCCGCGCGTCAGGATGCGGCCGTTCGGGAGGCGGTGGCCGGCCTGCAGCAGGACGCGGCTGCCCACCTCGATGCCGGGCAGTGTCGGCACGCCGTCACCGAGGGCGGTGACGACGCCCGCGACCTCGTGACCGAGCGTCACCTTCTCGCTGTCGAGGAACTGCGGCGCGATGAGCCCTTCGAGCAGGTGCACGTCCGACAGGCAGACGCCCGCCGCCTTCACCTCGATGACGGCTTGGCCCGGCCCTGGCGTCGGGACGGGTACCTCCTCGACGTTCAGGGTGTGGTGCGTGACGTCGAGGCGTGCGGCCTTCATGGTGTCCATGGTGTCTCCTTCGTTTCCGATATTTTTGACTGTACTCATTTTTTGCGGCGCCACCAGGGCCTTTCGGCCCGGGTAATGTTTCGATCCATGTCGCTTCCCCTCAGCGCCACGGCCGCCTCCGCGGCACCGTCGGCCGGTTCGACGGCCCCGACGAGGCCGGCCCCCACGCCGGGTACGCCTGACGCCACGGTCGTGACCTGCCGACGTCCCGTCGTGAGCGGCTCGGACCAGCAGGGTCGTCGCGCGCGCAACAAGGCTGACAAGCAGGCCCGCATCCTCGCGGCTGCCGAGAGCCTGCTCGGTGAGGTGGGGTACGAGCGCATGACGACGGCCGAGGTGGCCAAGCGCGCCAACGTCGCCGCCGGCACCGTGTTCCAGTACGCCCCGACGAAGGCGGAACTGCTCATGATGGTCGTCGAACACGAGTGGCGTGATCTCGTCGACGATCACCTGCCCGACGACGCCGGTGACGGTGGGGTGCGCGAGCACGTCCTGCGTCTGCTCGAACCGTTCGCGCAGCAGGCCCGTGACTACCCCGAGAACGCGATGGTCGTCGGACGGGAGGTGCTGTTCGGTGCGCCCGGGCCGTATCGCGAGAAGGTCGTCGCGCTGGTCGCCGGTCTCGAGGACGCCATCGCGGGGCTGCTCGTCGCAGCGGGGGGTGACGCGGAGCGCAGCGTCGTCGCCGCGGGCCTCATCGTCTCCGGTGGGGTGCTCGAGCTGAACCGCACGCGTACCGGGCGCGCCGAGGTCGAATCCGTGGCGCGCCGCCTCGGGGATCTCGTCGACGTCGCGGTGCGCGGCGCGGGCGTCTGATCGCCCGTAACGCGGGCGCTCAGCCGGCGTGGCGTTCACCTGCGCGTGCCCTGACCTCGACGGCGTCGCCCGCGCGCGCACGGGCCAGTCGCTTCATGCCGTCCGCGGGGCGGATCGGTTCGGGCCACTTCGGGGGGAGCGTGTCGCCCTCACGGACGCCGTTGATGCGGCGCCGGAAGAGAGGGATCACCTCGGTGGCGAGCCATCGGCTCTCGGTGCGGATGCTCTCGCGCCAGTGCGGCGCCTCGAACGGAGGCAGCTCCGGCAGTTTGAGCGTGTGGGGGATGCCGAGTTCGGCGAGCACGTAGGCGGCGAGGTGCTTGTGCCCGAGCCGGCTCATGTGGATGCGGTCGAACGCCCACATGCGCGGGTCGTCGAACTCGCGAAACTGGGTGTGATCGACGAGCAGGCAGCCGTACTGGCGGGCCAGTTCGCGCACGGCGTCGTTGTAGAAGACGATGCGCCGCCGCAGCGGCTCGAGCGCCGTCGAGATCTTCACGTCGAACGTCGTGAACAGCAGCACCTCCGCGCCCGATCCGACGAGGCGCTGCAGCGCGGCCTCGTAACGCTCCATGATGGCGGGCATGTCGGAGCGGACGGCGAGGATGTCGTTGCCGCCGGCGTAGAACGAGATGAGCGTCGGTTCGAGCGCGAGGGCGGCGTCGAACTGCTCGTCGACGATCTCGTCGAGACGCTTGCTGCGGATGGCGAAGTTCGCGTACTCCCACGTCGCGTCCACGCGCCCCATCTGGCGGGCCATACGATCGGCCCACCCGCGCACGCCGTTGGGGTACATGAGGTTCGCGTCACCGACGCCCTCGGTGAACGAGTCTCCGACCGCTACGTAACGTCCCTTCATCGGGCTGACGGTAGGTCGTTCGCGTGGCCCGATGTCGGCGTCCGGCTGGCCGTGGGTGATCCGGGGCATGAAGCCTGGGTGAACTCAGGTGGACGAGCAGCTATCGACGAGACGCCGTGACCATCTGCGCTTCCTGTCCCATCTGCGATTCCCGTCCACATTCGTCGATATGACCAAGAATCGCGCACGTGGACGTAGATCGCAGGTGAGGAGCGGGCCACGAGAAGAGTGACCTGACGCGGCTTGACGCGCTCTGACGCCGGCGGCAGGGGCGCCAGCGGCACGTCAGAGCTGGGGGTTGTTCTTGGCGATGACCTCGACGGCGTTCTTGCTCTCGAGCAGGCCGAGGCCCGTCGCGCTGCGATACATCGCGATGGCCTCGATCTCGCGACCCTTGTGCACGAGGTAGCTGACGCGCTCGGACAGATCCTGGCCCGCACGCAGATCGGTGATCTCCTCCTGCAGGTGACGCACCTGCTTCTGCAGCGTCAGGTTGCTCCACCCGATGAGCAGGAGCAGGACGACGGCGACGACGAGGGCCCACACCATGACGATTCCTCACATTCGATCCACGCGCTTGACTCGAGCCGCTCGACTGGAGTCGTCTGACTCGAGCCGCCCCACTCGAGTCGCCAATCTACCGCCTCGCGTGGGCGCGGCGACGATGACAATCCCCAGGTTTCCTTGGCACAGTAGTGCCCATGACCGAGTACCTCATGTTGTTTCCCGAGCGTGACGTCGCCGAGGAGATCGCGGACGACCTGCTCGAATCGGGTGACTTCACCGACGTGCGCGTCGTGCGTGAGGCGCTGGCGGGTGAGGAGGACGACGAGGATCACGAGTGGGGCGTCTACGTCAAGCAGGACACCGTCGACGATCCTGCCTCGGCCGTCGCGCAGGCCCTCACCGAGCGTTTCGACGCGCTCGCCAAGGAGCATGACGGCTGGCTCGACCCCAACCCCGCGCAGCTGCCGACGCGCTGAGCGACGCGGCGTCGGAAGAGCTGACGCGACGCACGTCGCGCCGCCGGTCGTGCTGACGCGTTGAGCTAAACGCCGTCGGGCGTGCTGACGGGCCAAGAGACGCGCCGGGTGGCGACTGCGCGACCTCACCGACGCGTTGCCGCCGTCGACCGGCACATCGGACTAGTTGCTCCCAGCATCGGTGAGGCCCCATTCCCGCGCGGGAATGGGGCCTCACCGATGAACGGGCGTCAGTTCGACGTGGCGCGCTCTTCGAGCTTCGCGAGCGACTCCTCGAGGGCGTGCTTCTCGACGAGGGGGAAGTGCACCTTCTTGAGCAGTTCCTTGTCGGTGACCTTGCTCCAGTCGTACGTCAGGGTTACGGCGGTCTCCTTCGGGCCGTGGGCCTCGAGCTCGTACATCCACTCCCAGCCCTTGGGCTCGGTGCCGGCGGGCGCCGTCTGCCACGCGACGAGCTTGTCATCGGCGTACCCGGTGACGTGGTTGTCGGTCTGGTATTCGCCCCCCATGTGCTCACCGACCATGTTCATGGTGAACACCTGGCCGACCTTCTGGATGCGGTCTCCGTGGTCGACGCTGCGGATGAAGCCCGAGCCGTCGAGCTTGACGTGCTCGGCCGGGTTGGTGAGGACGTTGAAGATGTCCTGCGCCGGGGCCTCGATGGTGCGGGTCACGATGATCTTTTTCTCGTCAGTCATGTCTTCACCTTGGCTCACGGCGCGCGTCTTCGCAAGGCGTCCAGGGCGTTTCGGCGTCGATGCGGGCGACGTGTGTGGGCGGGCGCGCTCGCGGCGAAGGGGCGGCGGCAGGCTGAGGGCCATCGGGCGCCGTTGTCGAATCACGCACGTGGCGCGTGCACCTGGACGGCAGCCGCGCCCTCCCGGTGAGCGCCTGGCTCACCCCGAGAGAGCATCGCGCCGTGACGGGCGCTCGGGTAGCGTGATCGTCGAACGGGGCCGCCATGGCCCCCAACCGATCACGGGCGCAGCGGGGTGCCGCGCTCACCCCACGAAGGAGTCTGCAGATGACGAAGAACCGCCCTGACGAGCGTCCCTTCGACGCCGAGGCCTACGAGCAGGACACGCGTCAACAGGCTGCCGGAATGCGTCGCGATGGCGTGGGCGCCGACGAAGCGGGCGTCGTCCTGCACGAGGAGCGTCTCGTCGCGGGTGTCGAGCGCGCCGAGGCCGGGCGCGTCGAGGTGCGCAAGCGTGTCGTCGTCGAAGAGGTGACGATCACCGTCCCCGTGCGCCGCGAGGTCGTCGATGTCGTGCGCGTGTACGACGACGGCAGCGAGGAAGCCGTCGACGTCCCCGCCTCGACGTGGCAGCCGCGCATCGAGAACCTCGACGGCGGTTCGGCGCTGGGCGAGCACACGCATGCCGAGGGTGAGGTGTACGACGTCGAAGCCGCAGAGGGCACGCACACGCGTGACGCCGACCGGCGCGACGAGGACGGCGTCATCGTGCTGCACGAGGAGCGCCCCGTGCTCTCGACGCGGATCTACGCCGTCGAACGGCTGCACCTCGGCATCAGTGCGACGAAGGAGAACGTCACCGTCACCGAGCCGGTGCAGCGCGAGGTCGTCGAGGTCGACGAGGTCGACGACGTGCGCGACCCACGTGGTGAGGGCGGTTCGGCGCGCGCGTGACGACCTTCCCCCACGCGATGACGTGCCGGGCAAGCTGCTGAGCAGCGCCTCCGTGGGCGCCCAGTGCAGCGTCAGGAGGGCGGTACCCGATCGGGTACCGCCCTCCTGACGTTCCGGCCGAGCCGAGCCGTCAGTAGATACCGTCGACGGCACCCGCCGGGCGGAAGTCGCCGATGACGCTGGAGGCGACCGTCTGCCCGAGCGCGACGCTCTGGTCGCGATGACGATCGGAGCTGCCGCTGTTCTTGGAACCGTCCGCGTATGAGGCAATGGTGCGGGCCAATCGGTTGTACTCCGCGACCTTGGCGTCGTAGTAGTTCTGGCACGCAGCGCCCTGCCCGGACGTGAGGGCGATGGGCTCGAGGGTGGGCGGCAGGGGCGTGTTGGGCATCAACGGGGTGATGCGGATCCCGTTCGTGATGCGGCCGGTGAACATGAAGCCGTCCTGTCAGTGGAATCAGAAGTCCGCCTCGTTGTCGCCCTTGCCACAAGCGGGACAGTGCCGACGAACGTCCAGGTGTAGGTGAGGGTTCCCGTCGTCTTGTCGAAGCCACCGCGCGTGATGGTGTGCTACGAGGTGGACGGCCAGGTCCCCGCCCGCTCGGTGTCCTTGGGTCCGGTGCGCCCGACGACGTCGACGCGCGGCGCCAGGGGGTGGTCGGCCGCGAAGCGCAGGGGGACGTCGCTGTCGTTGCGCAGGTTGAGCCAGGATTCGCCCTCGAATCCATTGGCGCTCAGGACCAACTGGTAGAAGTTGACCGTCAGCGAGCCCTGCTTCGTCGGCAGGTCGGCGAAGGCGAGATCCATGGTCGCCCTGCTCTCAGGGCTGCGTGCGGTGTTCGAGGCTGTGCCGGACGGGCTCGCCGCGGCGATCGTGACGGCGGGGATGCTCCACGCGGTGCCTGGGACGACGGTGCGGCGGGGTCATCAGAGGAAATTGACCGGCCGTCCAGAGTGTTCTCTGAGGCCGCTCAGGGGCGAGGCGGCGCTGGTGAGCACCCTCCACACGCGCATCCGATCCTGTCGCGGAGGCTCTCCGCCCCGCGCTAACCTCGACGCATCGGCCGGCCATCGGGTGGCTGCCGACGCGCGCGAGAGGCGCGCCGGACACAGGAGGGTGGCTCCATGGGGATGACATCACGACGCGCGACCAAACGCGCCGATCTGCCGGGCACCGACGCGGCGTCACGGCGAAGCGCAGCCGCGCGCGGCCGCATCATGCGGGGCACGGTCGTCACCGTCGCGGCCGCGCTTGCCGTGACGGGGTGCACGAGCGCCACGACCGGTGGCTCCTCGGCGCCCACCTCGGCGCCCGCCTCGGCCACCACCTCGGGACACACCGGCGCCGCGTCGTCGCCGTCCGCGAGCACCCCCGGATCGCAGGCGTCCACCTCGAGCCAGCCCATCGATGTGTCGAAGGTCGTCGTGCGAGGCGACCGGCGCAGCGACGCCGCGAAGCTCGCGACGGCCGCCGTCGCGGACCTCGAACGCTACTGGGGTCGGCAGCTGCCAGCGGTCTACGGCTCGGCGTTCACACCCATCAAGGCCTACTACTCCGTCGACACCAAGGCGGGACGCCGTTCACCGTCGGTCTGCGGGGACGTCACCGGAAATGCCTACTACTGCTACGAGGACGGGGCGATCGCCTGGGATTCGACGGGCCTGCTCACCGACATGCGCAGCGCCTACGGCGACATCGCGCCGCAGGTCATCATGGCGCACGAGTTCGGGCACGCGGTGCAGCACCGTTTCGGCTACCGCGGCAAACCCGTCGTGCAGGAGCTGCAGGCCGACTGCTTCGCCGGCGCCTGGCTCCATCACGCGATCGACGACAAGGTCGTCGCCGCCTCGTCGGAGACGCCGACGCAGGCCGCCGCCGCAATCCTCGCGGTGAAGGACCCGGTGGGTGAGGACCCGCGCTCCGAACAGGCGCACGGCAACGGCTTCGACCGCGTCAACTCCTTCCAGACGGGCTACGACGACGGCCTGAAGGCGTGCAAGGCGTACACGAGCGAGGAGCCCGTCGTCACCGAGCTGCCGTTCACGAGCTACACGGACGCTGCGAGCGGCGGGAACCTGCCGTACGAGTCGGCGATGCAGAGCGGCGCCTACGACCTCGACGACTACTGGGAGCACACCTACCCCCAGGTGACGAACGGTCAGCAGTGGAAGCCGATGGGCAAGCTGACGCCGTTCGCGACGAGGAAGCCGGCCACGTGCGGCGACGAGACGGTGACGGACGCCGTCGCGTACTACTGCCCGAGCGACGACTCGATCGGGTGGAACGACGACGTCACGCGTGAGATCTACCGGGAGACAGGCGACTTCGGCCCAATCGTGCTCCTGGCCGCGCAGTACGGCAAGGCGGCCCTGAGCCGCTCGGGCAAGCCGCTCGGCGACGACGCCGCCGATCGCGGCGTCTGCTACGCGGGTGCCTACTCCGCCGACGTCATCCTGCACAACCGTCCGCAGACCAGCTCGTTCACGATGTCGCCTGGCGACCTCGACGAAGCCATCCAGGCACTGCTCATGGTCGGTGGCTCCGACGGTTTCGACCTCATCCGCGCCTACCGCAAGGGTGCGCTCGACGGGCCGAAGGGCTGCGCCGGCGCCAAGGTGTCCTGACGGCGGTGCTCACCCGGCGATGTCGTAGGCCTTGAGGCGCTTCTTGTCGCGCTTCGACCCCGACGCCTGCAGGGCGAGCAACTCGGCGTAGATGCCGCCGGAGGTGGCGAGCTCAGCGGGCGGGCCGACCTCGTCGATGCGTCCGTCGCGCAGGGTGACGATGCGGTCGACGGCGCTGATCGTCGACAGGCGGTGGGCGATGATGAGGGACGTGCGGCCCTCCATGAGCTCGTCGAGGCCGGCCTGCACGAGTCGCTCCGACTTGGTGTCGAGCGCGCTCGTCGCCTCGTCGAGGATGAGGATCGGCGCGTCCTTGAGCATCGCTCGCGCCACGGCGATGCGCTGCTTCTGGCCGCCGGACAGCTTGAGGCCGCGTTCGCCGATCGTCGTGTCGTAGCCGTCGGGGAACTGGCGGATGAACACGTCGGCGTTGGCGCGTTCGGCCACGGCCCGGATCTCCTCGTCGGTGGCCTCGGGGTGGCCGTAGGCGATGTTCTCGCGAATCGTGCCGCTGAACAGCGACGCGTCCTGGAACACGACGCCGAAGTCGCTGCGCAGCTCGTCGAGCGGCGTCTCGGCGGTGTCACGGCCGAAGACGCGCAGGTGCCCGTCATGCACCGTGTACAGCCCGAGCAGGAGGCTGATGAGCGTCGTCTTGCCGCCGCCGGACTCGCCGACGAACGCGACATGTTCACCCCGTTCGACGGCCAGCGTGATGTCCTTCAGCACGTCCCGGTCGGCGTCGTAGCCGAACGAGGCGTGATCGAACTCGATGACGGACCCGGTGCATGCGGCGGCGCGCGCCCGCGCGGCGTCGATCGTCGCACCCGGCGCGGTGTCGGCGTCGCCGAGCAGGTCGAGGCCCTCCCGCTCTGGTCGTTCTTCGAGGACGCGGAAGTAGTCGCGGCTGCCGGCGACGGCCCGCTGGCCCGAGTCAATGAGGTAGCTCATCATCATGACGGGCTGACGCGCCATGTTGACGAGTTGGATGAGCAGCACCATGTCACCGATGGAGAAGTGCCCCTCGACGGTCTGCACGAAGATGATCGAGTAGACGCCGAAGAAGATGACGTTGAGGGCGCCGCGTCGCGCGCCATCCATGAGGTGCCAGTAGCGCGACTGCTCGCGCGTCGTCGCGACGGTGCTCGCGTACCGCTCGTCGAACGACGTGAGCTCGCGGCGCTCCTGACCGAAGCTCTTGACGACGCGGATCTGCCCGACGACCTCGGCAAAACGTCCGCCGGCGATGTCGAACTGGCTGTTCTTCTCGCCCTCGAGCACCTGCCACTTCTTGCTCGTCAGCGTCGTCAGGTACATGAAGACGGGGAAGACGATGAGCAGCAGCAGCGCGAGCGGCCACGAGTAGATGGCGGAGATGACGAGCACCGCGAACGTCGTCAGCAGCATCGGCAGGAAGTTGTTCGCGAACGAGTTGAGGAACTGTGTCGTCTCCGAGATGTTCCGCGAGAGGCGGTTGATGATCCTGCCCGTCAGCTCACGGTCGAAGTAGCTCTGCGGCAGCGTCAGCAGCTTCTCGAAGTAGCGCGTCGACAGGATGCGGCGCAGCCGCACCGCCGTCACGTCGCCGATGTACCCGCCGATGTTGCTGATCGCCGTGTTCGCGAGGTCGGCCACGAGCAGGGCCACCGCGAACCACATGATGGTCGTGACGTGCCCCGACGGGTTCGCGCCCGTCTTGACGACGGAGACCACCTCGTCCGTCGCACCCGAGATGATGAACGGCATGACGAGCGACGTCGCCGTGATGAGAACCGAGCTGACGACGATCGCGAGATACGACGGCCACAGCGCGCGGGTGGAGGACAGGATCTTGCCGATGCTTCGCACGGATGAAGCGTGCCACCCGGCGACGACAACCCCGAAATCTCGCGGCGACGCGGTGTCCGGTGGCCGACACGACGACGCGGGCCGCCCCGGAGAAAGAAGGTGCAGCCCGCGGTGTCGGAGCGGCCGGTGCGTTCGGCGTCGCAGCGGTGTCGTCAACACGTGTTCGATGCGTCGAGCGACTTGACCTGGCACGGCAGCGTCGTGCCGTCGGGCAGCGTGACCGTGACGTCCTGTACGTAGCTGAGTCCGCCCTGCGCCACACCGCACCCGAGCGGGGCGACGGCGTTCGAGTAGTTCGTGATGAAGCGACCCGAAGGGCCGGTGGTGAAGTTGCGGCACGTCGTACCCGTGACAAGGCTGTACGAGCCTGCCCCGCTTCCTGCGCGCCACTCGAAGTGAAGATTCCAGCTCGCGGGGGTGCCATTGAGGTGGGCGATGATCGTGCTTCGTGAGGTGCTGGTCACCGGCTGCCACCCCGCGCTGCCGTAGGAGTAGGTCATGTTGGAACAGGTGGACGAGCCACAGGAACTTCGGCGGTTGGAGGTGGTGTCACCGACCCAGAAGATGCCAGGGCGGGAAGATGTCTGGCCGTTGCGCAGCCCGAGCCAGTAGTCGTAGGTCACCTGGCAACGGTCACGCCGGCGGGCAGGTTGTCGACGCATGTCGGGGCGCCGACGTTGAGCGATTGATTCGTCGTCGATGCGCTGACATCACCCCAGTCGTAGATGACGCCGCCGCTGACACGAGGTGTGGGGGCGCCACAGGTGGATGCCGCCATCACGGGGGCAGCGCCCGCAACGGTGACGGCGGGGATGCTCCCGGCGGCCCCGCGGGCGACGGAACGGCGTGAGATGGGTGTGGTCATGTGGATCCCCAGGCGATGAAACGTTTTTTGAGCACACTCAGTTGTGCATTCGAGGTCGCCGTCATCAAACGAGGGCCGTCCGTGTGGACACACTCATGAGCTTCGTGTGTACCCGTGAGTTGAGTGGAATACGCGCAACTTTGTTGCGGTTGTACCTGACAGGAAGATGCGCGACCAGCCATACTGAAGGTGAGGTCGCTGTCGAGCCACCGGGCCCGTCAGCGAACGTCGTGCATTGCAGCAAGAAGACGTTCAACGACAAGGAGTCAGCAGTGGATATTCAACTGACAACGAAGGCGCAGGAGGCCCTCTCCGCCGCCGTGACGGCCGCGCAGTCGGCCGGCAACCCCTCGATCGAGCCCGCGCACCTCCTCAAGGCGCTCGCGGAACAGACCGACACGACCACCGGCCCGCTGCTCGAGGCGACGGGCACCACTCCGCAGGCAGTCATCGCGCAGGCCGAGGCCGACCTGCGCACGTTCCCGAGCAGCTCGGGTGCAAGCGTGGGCCAGCCCGGCATGAGCCGTGAGCTGCTCAACGTGCTCGAGAAGGCGCGCAGCGACATGAGCGCCATGGGGGATGCGTTCACCTCGACCGACCACCTGCTGCTCGCGCTCGCTCGCACGGGCAAGTTCTCCACGCTGAACGCGGAGGCGATCGAACAGGCGATCCCCGCGACGCGCGGTGGCCGCAAGGTCACCTCCGCCGAGCCCGAGGGCACGTTCGAGGCGCTCGAGAAGTTCGGCACCGACCTGACGGCCCTCGCCCGTGAGGGCAAGCTCGACCCCGTCATCGGCCGCGACAGCGAGATCCG
Organism: Dermacoccus sp. CCH2-D9; assembly: GCF_001556795.1. Taxonomy (NCBI): domain Bacteria; kingdom Bacillati; phylum Actinomycetota; class Actinomycetes; order Micrococcales; family Dermacoccaceae; genus Dermacoccus; species Dermacoccus sp. CCH2-D9. The sequence goes on along the minus strand of NZ_LSJT01000021.1, from coordinate 31,502 downwards.
TCGCGTCGTGCAGGTGCTGAGCCGCCGCACGAAGAACAACCCCGTCCTCATCGGTGAGCCCGGCGTCGGCAAGACGGCCGTCGTCGAGGGTCTCGCGCAGCGCATCGTCGCCGGGGACGTGCCGGAGAGCCTGCGCGACAAGCGCCTCATCTCCCTCGACCTCGGCGCGATGGTCGCCGGTGCGAAGTACCGCGGCGAGTTCGAGGAGCGCCTCAAGGCCGTCCTCGAGGAGATCAAGAACTCCGACGGCGAGATCGTCACGTTCATCGACGAGATCCACACCGTCGTCGGCGCGGGTGCCGGCGGCGACTCGTCGATGGACGCCGGCAACATGCTCAAGCCGATGCTCGCGCGCGGCGAGCTGCGTCTCGTCGGTGCGACGACGCTCGACGAGTACCGCGAGAACATCGAGAAGGACCCGGCGCTGGAGCGTCGTTTCCAGCAGGTGTTCGTCGGTGAGCCGAGCGTCGAGGACACGATCGCGATCCTGCGCGGCCTGAAGGAGCGCTACGAGGCGCACCACAAGGTCGCCATCGCCGACCAGGCGCTCGTCGCCGCTGCGACGTTGAGCGACCGCTACATCACGAGCCGACAGCTGCCCGACAAGGCGATCGACCTCATCGACGAGGCCGCGTCGCGTCTGCGCATGGAGATCGACTCGAGCCCCGTCGAGATCGACCAGCTACGCCGCAGCGTCGACCGCATGAACATGGAAGAACTGCACCTCGAGAGCGAGACCGACCCGGCCTCGCGCGACCGACTCGCGAAGCTGCGGGCCGACCGCGCCGACACCGAGGAACAGCTCGCCGCGCTGACGGCGCGTTGGGAGGCCGAGAAGGCCAGCCTCAACAAGGTCGGTGATCTCAAGGCCCAGATCGACGACCTGCGCACGCAGGCTGAGAAGCTGCAGCGCGAAGGTGACTACGGCAACGCCTCGAAGTTGCTCTACGGCGACATCCCGGCTCTTGAGAAGCAGCTCGACGAGGCGCAGGCAGCCGAGGCGACGTCCTCGAAGGCCGGCGGCGAGGCGCCGATGGTCTCCGACGAGGTGACCGCCGACGACATCGCCGAGGTCATCGCCAGCTGGACCGGCATCCCCGCCGGGCGTCTGCTCGAGGGCGAGACCGAGAAGCTGCTGCGCATGGAGGACTTCCTCGGCGAGCGCCTCATCGGTCAGAAGGCCGCGGTCGAGGCTGTCAGTGACGCCGTGCGCCGTTCGCGCTCCGGCATCGCCGACCCCGATCGTCCGACCGGTTCGTTCCTGTTCCTCGGCCCGACGGGTGTGGGCAAGACGGAGCTCGCGAAGTCGCTCGCCGACTTCCTCTTCGACGACGAGCGCGCCATGGTGCGCATCGACATGTCGGAGTACTCCGAGCGTCACGCCGTCGCGCGCCTCATCGGTTCGCCTCCCGGCTACGTCGGGTACGAAGAGGGCGGTCAGCTGACCGAGGCTGTGCGCCGTCGCCCGTACTCGGTCGTGCTGCTCGACGAGGTCGAGAAGGCGCACCCGGAGACGTTCGACATCCTCCTGCAGGTGCTCGACGACGGGCGCCTGACGGACGGGCAGGGCCGCACGGTCGACTTCCGCAACGTCATCCTCGTCATGACGTCGAACCTGGGCAGCCAGTTCCTCGTCGACCCGACGATGGCGCCGGAGGCCAAGCATGGCGCTGTCATGGGTGCGGTGCGCGCGCAGTTCAAGCCCGAGTTCCTCAACCGTCTCGACGAGATCGTCATCTTCGACCCGCTGACGCGGGACGAGCTGTCGCACATCGTCGAGCTGCAGGTCGCGTCGCTGAGCAAGCGGCTCGCCGATCGCCGCATCACCCTCGAGGTGACGCCGGCCGCGCGCGAGTGGCTCGCCGAGACGGGGTACGACCCGGCGTACGGTGCGCGCCCGCTGCGTCGCCTCGTGCAGAAGGAGATCGGCGACCGTCTGGCTCGTGCACTCCTCGCCGGCGAGGTGCTCGACGGCGAGAAGGTGACGATTGACGTCGAACGTGGCGCGGCGCTGAAGCTGCCGGATGGCGTCACGGCACCGGAGGGCGTCGAGCCTCCGGTGACGGGTCTGCGCATCGTGTCGGAGAGGGTCGAGCCCGACGCGGGCGTCGAGAGCTGATCGTCGCGACAGCTGCCTGAGCAGTGAACCGCACACTGAAACGGGCCGGACACCGATCACGGTGTCCGGCCCGTTTCGCGCGTCCCCTCTGCGGTTCCCGTCCCCTTCTGCGATTTTCGTCCACCCTTGCGAGTTTCGGTCACATTCGTATCGCGGCGCTGATGGCACGGCATCGGGGCAGGTAGATTTGACGTATGACAGAGAACACACCTGCAGTGACGACTCCTGGCACGCGCTACCTCGTGGCCTGGGGTGGGGACAAGCGTTCGGAGGACGCCCTCAAGCTCGGCGCCGTGCTCGCGCGCACCTTCGAGGCGAAGCTCGACATCGTGTACGTCGTCTTCCAGCAGACGAACGGTTTCACCGTCACCGCGGGCGACCGCACCTTCGAGCAGGAGGTCGGACGCGAGGCGGCCGGCTGGCTGAAGACGGCCGCGAAGTCGGTGGGCGAGGGCGTCGAGGTCGAGACGCACGTCGTCTACGGCGAGTCGATCACGCAGGGCATCCTCGCCGCAGCCGAGCAGCTTGGCTCGCAGGCCATCGTCATCGGTGCCGGTTCGGGCGCGGGTCAGCCCGTCGCGACGAACGCCATCGTCGGCGGCCTGCTGCACTCGAGCCCCGTCCCGATCGCCATGGCGCCGCGCAACTACCGCAAGGTGAAGTTCGACTCGCTCTCGTCGCTGTCCGCCGCCATCGGCCCGCGCCCCGGCGCGCACCAGGTCGCCATCGAGGCCGCAGACGCGATCAAGCGCGTCGGCCTGCCGCTGCAGCTCATCTCGCTCGTCTCGCTCAAGCAGGACAAGCAGTTCCACGTCGACGGCTTCGATGAGGCCGAGCGCGTGCTCGCCGACGCAGCCAAGCGCGTCGGTGACCGCGCGGAGGTCACGACCGTCGTCGGTCAGGGCCGCTCGCTCAAGCAGGCCGTCAAGAAGATCGACTGGGACGAGCGCACGGCGCTGTGCGTCGGCTCGTCCCGGCTCGCGCAGAACCGACGCACCTTCCTCGGCTCCGCTGCGACGCGCATGCTCTCGTCGCTGCCCGTGCCGATGATCGTCGTCCCGCGACGCGACGCTTGAGCCGCCACCTCGCGCACATGACTGAGCGCGGCGTCCCCTTCGCGGGGGCGCCGCGCTCAGGCGTCCTGAGCGGGACGCCGACGTGGCCGCGGCAGGCGCACGATGGCCCCGGCGTCACGCGGACGTGACGGCAGAGCCCTGATCGTTCGCGCCGGCCTGCGTGATGACGTCGCCGATGGCGTCGGTGACGAGGTCGGGCTCCTCGTACGTCAGCATGTGGCCCCGGCCGTCCACGATGTCGAGGTGAGCGTCGGGCATGGCCTCGGCGAGAGCGATGGAGTGGCGCTTCGGCGTCAGCAGATCACGCGAGCCGACGAGGATGCGCACGGGCACCTTGCTCAGCGCGGCCAGCGCGGCGAGTTCGTCGTGCGCCATGAGCGCGGTGTAGAACGCGCCGCTCGTCGAGATGCGCGTGGCGGCGATCTGGTCGCGCGCGGCCCGGACGTCTTCGTCGCGCGGGTCGATGCCGAAGCCGCCGCGGCGCTGTGAGGCGAGGGTGACGAGACGGCCCGGGCGGAGCGGAACGTGCTTGAGCGCCTTGACGATCCACTTCTCGCCGGGGACGGTGAAGCCGCGCAACTGCCCTGACGACGTCGAGACGAGCACCGCGCCGATGACCTTCTCACCCAGGAGCCCCGGGTGCAGCCCGGCGAACGCCATCACCGTCATCCCGCCCATCGAGTGACCCGCGACGATGACCGGTGATCCCTCCGGTGCCGTCTCGGCGACGACGCTCGCGAGGTCCTCGCCGAGCGCGCGCACGGTCTCGTCGCCGGGGCGCATGCGGCCACCGGCGAACGTCGAGTCGCCGTGCCCGCGCTGATCCCACAGCACGACTCGCACGCCGCCGCGATCGAGCAGACGCTGCGCAACGGGTTCCCACGAGCGGTGGCTCAGTGTCCAGCCGTGGGACATGACGACGGTCGGCGCGTCGGGCGCCAGATCGGCCGGCTCGGCGGTGAAGACGGCGAGGCGCGCGCCGTCGGCGGCGGTGACGGTGGTGCGGGCGAATTCGTGGTTCACGCGACCCACTCAAACACACCCGGAGACGGTGAACCGCCCCGTTTCGGAACCTGCATTGCATAGGCTGCGTCACAACGACAGGTGAGCATCCGCTCACGACCCCCGACGGACAGGTGAGCTCATGACCTCCCACATGCCCACGCGCCGCAGCGTCATGACGGCAGCGCTCGCGAGCGTCGCCCTGACGGCGTGCTCGTCGGCGAAGAAGTCCGATTCGAACGCCTCCAGCGGCGAGGACGTGACGAAGCGTCTCAAGGCCGCGCAGGACAAGATCGGCAAGACGTCCGGGTACCACACGAAGGTGACGTGCTCGGCCGCGCCGAAGGACGAACCGGCGCTCAAGGCGGGGGAGGGCGACGTCGTCAACTCGCCCGCCGCGTTCAAGGGTGACGTGACGGCGAGCACGCAGGGCAACGAGATCAAGGCCGGCATCATCAGCATCGGCGACAAGAACTGGGTGAAGCCGAGCTTCTCGCCCAAGTACCTGACGGTGAACCTCAAGTCGCTCGGTGTGCCGTCCCCGACGTCGCTTTTCAACGCGACGAGTGGCATCCCGGCGATGCCGCTCATGAGCAAGGACATGAAGCGTTCGGGCGAGAAGCTCGTCGGCGGCGAGAAGGTGACGACGTACAAGGGCACGCTCGACGGCCCGAGCGCCGCGAAGGCGATGGGTTTCGGCAAGACGCGCGGCGACTACACCGTCGAGGTCGGCCTCACGGACTCCGACGAGGTGCGCACCATGATCATCACGGGCCCGTTCTTCGACTCGGCCGACGCGACGTACACGATCGACATCTCCAAGTACGACCAGAAGGTCGAGATCAAGCAGCCGTGACCGTGCCTGCCGGTGATTCACCCCTGCTCGTGACGCACCCGGCCGCCGACTGACCCCCGACGCGAGAGACCTCGACGACCCATGACGCTCACCGCTGCCACCGCGCCCGACGCCGACGTTCCGGCGATCGCCACCCGTTCGAAGGCGCTGCTCGCGACGGCGGCACTCGCCGTGCTGCTGACGGCGGCCGACACGTACGTCGTCGTCCTCGCGCTGCAGGACATGATGGCGGGCGTCGGCCTCGGCCTCGACGAACTGCAACGGGCGACGCCGATCGTGTCGGGCTTCCTGCTCGGTTACATCGCCGTGCTGCCGCTCATCGGACGGCTGTCCGACCTCGTCTCGCGCCAACGCGTGTTGCTGTGGTGCCTCGTGCTGTTCGGCCTCGGCAGCGTCGTCACGGCGCTCGCCGTCGACCTGCCCGTCATCGTCGGCGGGCGCGTCATCCAGGGCATCGGTGGTGGCGGGCTCGTGCCCGCGACGCTGGCCCTTGTCGCAGATCTGCTGCCGCGCGGGCGACGGGGCACGGCGCTCGGGATGGTGTCGGCGGTGCAGGAAGTGGGGTCGGTGCTCGGCCCACTGCTCGGCGCCGCGATCCTCGCCGTGTGGTCGTGGCGCGCGATCTTCTGGGTCAACGCTGCAGCGGCCGTCGTCCTCGCCGTCATGATCGGTGTGTTGGGGCGACGGACGAGCACGCAGGTGCCGGACGTGGGCGGCGGCGTTGAGCCTGTGGGCGGGCGCGGCGCGTCGACATCCGCGGCTGGCGACGGCGCGCACCGCGTCGCTGCTGCGTCGTCAGGCCCCGGGCGCGTGGCCCGCATCGTCGGATGGTTGGGGTGGCTGGCGTTGCTCGTCGGAACCCTCATCGTCCTGCTCGCGCTGTGGGCGCCGGAGCGGCTGACCTCCGACGTCGACTACGGCCTGCCGTTCGTCCCGTACGACGGCTACACCTCGCGCATGGCGACCCCCATTGCATTGCGTGGCCTCGGCGTCCTCGTGCTGGGCATCGCGCTGACCGCACGGATCTGGTGGCCGCGGCTACGCGCCGTCGACCTGCCCGGCGCCGTGCTGCTGACGGGCGCGCTCGCCTGCATCGTGTGGGCGTTCGCCGCGGCCGACACCTCGAAGGAGGTGCTCAGCCCCGCCGGATACGTGCTGCTGCCGGTGGCGGCGGTGCTGCTCGTCGGGTACGGCATCCGTCATCGCACGGCGCGGCGACCACTCATCGAACGCGGCGTCCTGGCGGGTCGGGTGCCCGTCGCGCTACTGGTGTCGTTCCTCGTCGGCACGGCGCTCGTCGCGATCGTCGTCGAGATCCCGGTCCTCGCGCGACTGACGCTGACGGACTCGCAGACGGCGGCCGCGTTCGTCCTGCTGCGCTTTCTCGTCGCCGTGCCCATCGGGGCGTTCCTCGGCGGGTTCCTGCTGCGCCGCGTGGGGCCGGCCCTCGTCGCCGCTCCCGGTCTCATCATGGCCGGGGCCGCGATCCTCGCGATGAGTACGTGGGGGCGCGACACGCTCGGCGGCGTCGTCATCTCGACGCTCGTGCTCGCCGTCGCGGGCCTCGGCATCGGCCTCGCCATCGCGCCCGTCAACGACGCGGCGCTCGCCGACTCGCCCGACGACGCGCACGGCGTGACGTCGGCACTCGTCGTCGTCGGCCGCATGATGGGCATGGTCGTCGGCCTCGCGCTGCTGACGGCGATCGGCCTGCACCAGTTCAGCGTCGAGATGCAGAAGGCCGCTCATACGAGCGAGCAGACCGTGCGTGACGCGGGCGTCGTGCAGGTGCACACCGTGTTCGTCGGCGCAGGCGTCGCGGTGCTCGTCGCGGCGGTGCTGGCGTTCTTCTTCCTGGGGCGCCGGGTCATCGGTTCACGCCGCGTCGAGAGCTGAACGGCCGCGGCGCCGACAGGGGCCGATGACGGTGGCCTCTACCGCTGGGCGTCGACGTTGACCTCGGCGGCCTGCATGCCCGGCCCGCCATCAAGGGCCTGCCGGGACCTCGCCGTCGAGGGCCGGACGTGGCCGCGATGCGGGATGAGCGGGCCCGGGACGCCGCCGCAGCGCCAGCTTGGAGCAGCCCCCGTCATTGCCCCACCGGCCGCGTTGCGTCAGTTCGCGCGCCGCAGGATCTGCTCGGCCTGCTTGAACACCGGCCCGTCTACCATCTGTCCCTCGAACGTGAACACGCCGCGTTCGTGCTTCGCCGCGTCCATGAGGCGCGTGGCCCAGTCGATCTGCTCATCGGTCGGGGCGTAGGCGTCGCGGATCGTGGCGACCTGCTTGGGGTGAATGGCGACCTTCGCGTCGAAACCGATGGCGACGGCGTCATCGGCCTCGGCGCGCAGGGCGAGGAGGTTGCCGATGTCCATGAACACGGAGTCGAGTGCGAAGCAGCCGTGCGCCTTCGCGGCCAGCAGGACGTTGCCGCGCACCTGCTGAACGATCGGGTGGTAACTCCCGTCGGCCAGGCGACTGCGGCGCCCACCGAGGCCCGCCGTCAGGTCCTCGGAGCCCCACATGAACCCGGCGACGTTCGGGGCGGCAGCGATCTCGGCGGCGTTGACGGCACCCAGAGGAGATTCGATGAGGGCGATGACGTCGTGGTCTGGCAGGGCGTCGACGTCGGCGCGCGTCTCGGTCTTGGCGAGCATGACGCGACGGACGGGTAGCTGCTCCAGGCAGACGAGGTCGGCGGCGAACTCGTCCGTCGTCGCGGCGTTGACGCGCACGACGAGCGTCTCGACGTCCGGTGCGCCGTCACAATTGAATGCGTCGATGAGGGCCTGACGTGCCGCGGGCTTGTCCGCCGGGTTCACGGCGTCCTCCAGATCGAGGATGACGACGTCCGCCGCCGCAGCGGCCTTCGCGTAGCGCTCCGGGCGGTCCGCCGGGCAGAAGAGCCAGCCCGGCCCCGGCATCGTCCACGAGGTGCTTGTGTCCATGAGTTCCTCCGGTCGGTAGACGGTGACGGTTGGGGTGGATGGTGACGTCCGAACGTCCCCATCCACCCCAACCGTCACCAGGTGTGCATCAGGCCGACGGCGCGCACTTCACGAGCGTCTGGCGGACGGCGACGGCGACGACGTCACCGTGCTGGTTCTTCGCGACGTGCCGCAGCGTGACGATGCCCTGGCCGGGGCGCGACTTCGATTCGCGCTTGTCCTCGATCAGCGTCTCGGCGTACATCGTGTCACCGTGGCGCATCGGCTTGGGAAAGCTGATCTCGCTGAACCCGAGGTTCGCGACGATCGTTCCCATCGTCAGCTGGGCGACCGACAGCCCGACGAGCGTCGACAGCGTGAACATCGAGTTGACGAGGCGCTCGCCGAACTCCGTCCCCGCTCCGTACTCGGCGTCGAGGTGCAGGGCCTGCGTGTTCATCGTCAACGTCGTGAACAGCACGTTGTCGGCCTCGGTGACGGTGCGTCCGGGGCGGTGCTCGTAGATCGCGCCGACCTCGAACTCCTCGAACCACAGTCCCCGCTGCGTGATGCGCTTGGGCTGTCGCTCGCCCGAGTCGGGGCCGGTAGCGGCGTCGTCGCTCGAGGCATCTTGGGGTGTTTCAGGAAGGGGCATGACGGCCTTTCGTCGAGTCGATGTTGCCCGGGTTTCGGGGCGCCTGCGCCCCGAAACCCGGGCAACATCGTGGGTCACAAGGACAGTTCGCGGGCGATGAGCATGAGCTGCACCTCGGTTGTGCCCTCGCCGATCTCGAGGATCTTCGAGTCGCGGTAGTGACGCGAGACGACGTACTCGTTCATGAAGCCGTAGCCGCCGTGGATCTGCGTGGCGTCGCGGGCGTTGTCCATCGCGGCCTCCGACGCGACCATCTTCGCGATCGACGCGGCCTTCTTGAACGGCTTGCCGGCGAGCATGAGTGCCGCGGCGTTGTAGTACGCCGAACGCGCCGTGTGAGCCCGCGCCTCCATGCGGGCGATCTTGAACTGAATGGCCTGGTACTCGCCGATCGCGTGGCCGAACGCCTGACGTTCCTTTGCGTACTTCACCGATTCGTCGACGCATCCCTGCGCCGCGCCGACCGCCAGGGCCGCGATGGCGATGCGGCCCTCGTCGAGGATGCGCAGGAAGTTCGCGTACCCGCGGCCGCGTTCGCCGAGCAGGTTCGCCTTCGGCACGCGCACGTCCGAGAACGACAGCGGATGCGTGTCGGAGGCATTCCAACCGACCTTGTCGTAGGCGGGCTCAGCCGTGAAACCCGGCGTGTTCGCCGGCACGATGATTGTCGAGATCTCCTTCTTGGCGCGCCCATCAGCCGTCTGCGACTCGCCCGTCACCGCCGTCACCGTCACGAGCTTCGTGATGTCGGTGCCCGAGTTGGTGATGAACTGCTTCGAGCCGTTGATGACCCACGCGTCGCCGTCTTCCTTGGCCGTCGTGCGCGTGCCGGACGCGTCAGAACCGGCGCCGGCCTCCGTCAGACCGAAGCCGCCGAGCGCCTCACCGGAGGCGAGCATCGGTAGCCACTGCTCCTTCTGCTCCTGCGAACCGAAGCGGTAGATCGGCATCGCGCCGAGCCCGACGCCCGCCTCGAGGGTGATGGCGACGCTCTGGTCGACCTTCGCGAGTTCCTCGAGCGCGAGGCACAGGGCGAAGTAGTCGCCGCCCATGCCACCGAATTCCTCGGGAAACGGGATGCCGAACAGGCCCATCTCGGCCATGCCGGAGACGACCTCGTACGGGAACGTGTGGTCCTTGTCGTGCTGCGCCGACACAGGCGCGACGACACGCTGCGCAAAGTCGCGCACGCCCTTCGCGAGGTCGGCGTACTCGTCGGGCAGATTGCCCTGCGCGATGAAGTCGGTCATGGCGGTCTCCTACGGGTGTGTGGGCGTCTACCCCCTCTGCGTGCAAGTGCACCCGGGTGCACTTGCACGCAGAGGGGGTAGACGCCCACACACCCGTAGGAGACCGCCATGACCGACTTCATCGCGCAGGGCAATCTGCCCGACGAGTACGCCGACCTCGCGAAGGGCGTGCGCGACTTTGCGCAGCGTGTCGTCGCGCCTGTGTCGGCGCAGCACGACAAGGACCACACGTTCCCGTACGAGGTCGTCTCCGGCATGGCCGAGATGGGCCTGTTCGGCATCCCGTTTCCCGAGGAATTCGGTGGCATGGGCGGCGACTACTTCGCCCTGTGCCTCGCGCTCGAGGAACTCGCGAAGGTCGACCAGAGCGTCGCCATCACCCTCGAGGCGGGCGTCGGGCTCGGCGCGATGCCGATCTACCGCTTCGGTTCGCAGGAGCAGAAGGAGCAGTGGCTACCGATGCTCGCCTCCGGTGAGGCGCTCGGCGGCTTCGGTCTGACGGAGGCCGGCGCCGGTTCTGACGCGTCCGGCACGCGCACGACGGCCAAGGAAGACGGCGACGCGTGGGTCATCAACGGCTCGAAGCAGTTCATCACCAACTCGGGCACCGACATCACGAAGCTCGTGACGGTGACGGCGGTGACGGGCGAGTCGCAGACGGCTGATGGGCGCGCCAAGAAGGAGATCTCGACAATCATCGTGCCGGCGAACACGCCGGGTTTCACGGCTGAGCCCGCCTACGACAAGGTCGGTTGGAATGCCTCCGACACGCATCCGCTGTCGTTCTCGGACGTGCGCGTGCCGAAGGCGAACCTGCTCGGCGAACGCGGCCGCGGGTACGCGAACTTCCTGCGCATCCTCGACGAGGGCCGCATCGCCATCGCGGCCCTGGCGGTCGGCGCGGCGCAGGGATGCGTCGACGAATCGGTGAAGTACGCAAAGGAACGTCAGGCGTTCGGCCACGCGATCGGCGAGTACCAGGCCATTCAGTTCAAGATCGCCCGCATGGAGGCGCGGGCTCACACGGCGCGTTCGGCGTACTACAACGCCGCGGCACTCATGCTCGCCGGCAAGCCGTTCAAGAAGGCCGCGTCGATCGCGAAGATGGTCGCGTCGGAGGCCGCGATGGACAACGCCCGCGACGCCACGCAGATCCACGGCGGCTACGGCTTCATGAACGAGTACGTCGTCTCGCGTCACTACCGCGACTCGAAGATCCTCGAGATCGGCGAGGGCACAACCGAGGTGCAGCTCATGCTCATCGCCCGCGAACTGTCCTTGTGACCCACGATGTTGCCCGGGTTTCGGGGCGCAGGCGCCCCGAAACCCGGGCAACATCGACTCGACGAAAGGCCGTCATGCCCCTTCCTGAAACACCCCAAGATGCCTCGAGCGACGACGCCGCTACCGGCCCCGACTCGGGCGAGCGACAGCCCAAGCGCATCACGCAGCGGGGACTGTGGTTCGAGGAGTTCGAGGTCGGCGCGATCTACGAGCACCGCCCCGGACGCACCGTCACCGAGGCCGACAACGTGCTGTTCACGACGTTGACGATGAACACGCAGGCCCTGCACCTCGACGCCGAGTACGGAGCGGGGACGGAGTTCGGCGAGCGCCTCGTCAACTCGATGTTCACGCTGTCGACGCTCGTCGGGCTGTCGGTCGCCCAGCTGACGATGGGAACGATCGTCGCGAACCTCGGGTTCAGCGAGATCAGCTTTCCCAAGCCGATGCGCCACGGTGACACGATGTACGCCGAGACGCTGATCGAGGACAAGCGCGAATCGAAGTCGCGCCCCGGCCAGGGCATCGTCACGCTGCGGCACGTCGCGAAGAACCAGCACGGTGACGTCGTCGCCGTCGCCGTCCGCCAGACGCTCGTGAAGTGCGCGCCGTCGGCCTGATGCACACCTGGTGACGGTTGGGGTGGATGGGGACGTTCGGACGTCACCATCCACCCCAACCGTCACCGTCTACCGACCGGAGGAACTCATGGACACAAGCACCTCGTGGACGATGCCGGGGCCGGGCTGGCTCTTCTGCCCGGCGGACCGCCCGGAGCGCTACGCGAAGGCCGCTGCGGCGGCGGACGTCGTCATCCTCGATCTGGAGGACGCCGTGAACCCGGCGGACAAGCCCGCGGCACGTCAGGCCCTCATCGACGCATTCAATTGTGACGGCGCACCGGACGTCGAGACGCTCGTCGTGCGCGTCAACGCCGCGACGACGGACGAGTTCGCCGCCGACCTCGTCTGCCTGGAGCAGCTACCCGTCCGTCGCGTCATGCTCGCCAAGACCGAGACGCGCGCCGACGTCGACGCCCTGCCAGACCACGACGTCATCGCCCTCATCGAATCTCCTCTGGGTGCCGTCAACGCCGCCGAGATCGCTGCCGCCCCGAACGTCGCCGGGTTCATGTGGGGCTCCGAGGACCTGACGGCGGGCCTCGGTGGGCGCCGCAGTCGCCTGGCCGACGGGAGTTACCACCCGATCGTTCAGCAGGTGCGCGGCAACGTCCTGCTGGCCGCGAAGGCGCACGGCTGCTTCGCACTCGACTCCGTGTTCATGGACATCGGCAACCTCCTCGCCCTGCGCGCCGAGGCCGATGACGCCGTCGCCATCGGTTTCGACGCGAAGGTCGCCATTCACCCCAAGCAGGTCGCCACGATCCGCGACGCCTACGCCCCGACCGATGAGCAGATCGACTGGGCCACGCGCCTCATGGACGCGGCGAAGCACGAACGCGGCGTGTTCACGTTCGAGGGACAGATGGTAGACGGGCCGGTGTTCAAGCAGGCCGAGCAGATCCTGCGGCGCGCGAACTGACGCAACGCGGCCGGTGGGGCAATGACGGGGGCTGCTCCAAGCTGGCGCTGCGGCGGCGTCCCGGGCCCGCTCATCCCGCATCGCGGCCACGTCCGGCCCTCGACGGCGAGGTCCCGGCAGGCCCTTGATGGCGGGCCGGGCATGCAGGCCGCCGAGGTCAACGTCGACGCCCAGCGGTAGAGGCCACCGTCATCGGCCCCTGTCGGCGCCGCGGCCGTTCAGCTCTCGACGCGGCGTGAACCGATGACCCGGCGCCCCAGGAAGAAGAACGCCAGCACCGCCGCGACGAGCACCGCGACGCCTGCGCCGACGAACACGGTGTGCACCTGCACGACGCCCGCGTCACGCACGGTCTGCTCGCTCGTATGAGCGGCCTTCTGCATCTCGACGCTGAACTGGTGCAGGCCGATCGCCGTCAGCAGCGCGAGGCCGACGACCATGCCCATCATGCGGCCGACGACGACGAGTGCCGACGTCACGCCGTGCGCGTCGTCGGGCGAGTCGGCGAGCGCCGCGTCGTTGACGGGCGCGATGGCGAGGCCGATGCCGAGGCCCGCGACGGCGAGCACGAGCGTCGAGATGACGACGCCGCCGAGCGTGTCGCGCCCCCACGTACTCATCGCGAGGATCGCGGCCCCGGCCATGATGAGACCGGGAGCGGCGACGAGGGCCGGCCCCACGCGGCGCAGCAGGAACCCGCCGAGGAACGCCCCGATGGGCACGGCGACGAGAAAGCGCAGCAGGACGAACGCGGCCGCCGTCTGCGAGTCCGTCAGCGTCAGTCGCGCGAGGACCGGGATCTCGACGACGATCGCGACGAGCGCCGTGCCGACGAGGAACGACACCAGTAGCGCGACGGGCACCCGACCCGCCAGGACGCCGCGTTCGATGAGTGGTCGCCGCGCCGTGCGATGACGGATGCCGTACCCGACGAGCAGCACCGCCGCCACCGGCAGCAGCACGTATCCGGCGGGGCTGAGCACCTCCTTCGAGGTGTCGGCCGCGGCGAACGCCCACACGATGCAGGCGAGCGCGCCCGTCAGCAGCACGGCGCCGGGCAGGTCGACGGCGCGTAGCCGCGGCCACCAGATCCGTGCGGTCAGCGCGATGCCCAGCACGAGGACGCCGAGGCCACGCAATGCAATGGGGGTCGCCATGCGCGAGGTGTAGCCGTCGTACGGGACGAACGGCAGGCCGTAGTCGACGTCGGAGGTCAGCCGCTCCGGCGCCCACAGCGCGAGCAGGACGATGAGGGTTCCGACGAGCAACGCCAGCCACCCCAACCATCCGACGATGCGGGCCACGCGCCCGGGGCCTGACGACGCAGCAGCGACGCGGTGCGCGCCGTCGCCAGCCGCGGATGTCGACGCGCCGCGCCCGCCCACAGGCTCAACGCCGCCGCCCACGTCCGGCACCTGCGTGCTCGTCCGTCGCCCCAACACACCGATCATGACGGCGAGGACGACGGCCGCTGCAGCGTTGACCCAGAAGATCGCGCGCCACGACCACACGGCGAGGATCGCGGCGCCGAGCAGTGGGCCGAGCACCGACCCCACTTCCTGCACCGCCGACACCATCCCGAGCGCCGTGCCCCGTCGCCCGCGCGGCAGCAGATCTGCGACAAGGGCCAGCGTCGCGGGCACGAGCCCGCCACCACCGATGCCCTGGATGACGCGCCCGCCGACGATGACGGGCAGGTCGACGGCGAGCGCCGTGACGACGCTGCCGAGGCCGAACAGCACGAGGCACCACAGCAACACGCGTTGGCGCGAGACGAGGTCGGACAGCCGTCCGATGAGCGGCAGCACGGCGATGTAACCGAGCAGGAAGCCCGACACGATCGGCGTCGCCCGTTGCAGTTCGTCGAGGCCGAGGCCGACGCCCGCCATCATGTCCTGCAGCGCGAGGACGACGACGTACGTGTCGGCCGCCGTCAGCAGCACGGCGAGTGCCGCCGTCGCGAGCAGCGCCTTCGAACGGGTGGCGATCGCCGGAACGTCGGCGTCGGGCGCGGTGGCAGCGGTGAGCGTCATGGGTCGTCGAGGTCTCTCGCGTCGGGGGTCAGTCGGCGGCCGGGTGCGTCACGAGCAGGGGTGAATCACCGGCAGGCACGGTCACGGCTGCTTGATCTCGACCTTCTGGTCGTACTTGGAGATGTCGATCGTGTACGTCGCGTCGGCCGAGTCGAAGAACGGGCCCGTGATGATCATGGTGCGCACCTCGTCGGAGTCCGTGAGGCCGACCTCGACGGTGTAGTCGCCGCGCGTCTTGCCGAAACCCATCGCCTTCGCGGCGCTCGGGCCGTCGAGCGTGCCCTTGTACGTCGTCACCTTCTCGCCGCCGACGAGCTTCTCGCCCGAACGCTTCATGTCCTTGCTCATGAGCGGCATCGCCGGGATGCCACTCGTCGCGTTGAAAAGCGACGTCGGGGACGGCACACCGAGCGACTTGAGGTTCACCGTCAGGTACTTGGGCGAGAAGCTCGGCTTCACCCAGTTCTTGTCGCCGATGCTGATGATGCCGGCCTTGATCTCGTTGCCCTGCGTGCTCGCCGTCACGTCACCCTTGAACGCGGCGGGCGAGTTGACGACGTCGCCCTCCCCCGCCTTGAGCGCCGGTTCGTCCTTCGGCGCGGCCGAGCACGTCACCTTCGTGTGGTACCCGGACGTCTTGCCGATCTTGTCCTGCGCGGCCTTGAGACGCTTCGTCACGTCCTCGCCGCTGGAGGCGTTCGAATCGGACTTCTTCGCCGACGAGCACGCCGTCAGGGCGACGCTCGCGAGCGCTGCCGTCATGACGCTGCGGCGCGTGGGCATGTGGGAGGTCATGAGCTCACCTGTCCGTCGGGGGTCGTGAGCGGATGCTCACCTGTCGTTGTGACGCAGCCTATGCAATGCAGGTTCCGAAACGGGGCGGTTCACCGTCTCCGGGTGTGTTTGAGTGGGTCGCGTGAACCACGAATTCGCCCGCACCACCGTCACCGCCGCCGACGGCGCGCGCCTCGCCGTCTTCACCGCCGAGCCGGCCGATCTGGCGCCCGACGCGCCGACCGTCGTCATGTCCCACGGCTGGACACTGAGCCACCGCTCGTGGGAACCCGTTGCGCAGCGTCTGCTCGATCGCGGCGGCGTGCGAGTCGTGCTGTGGGATCAGCGCGGGCACGGCGACTCGACGTTCGCCGGTGGCCGCATGCGCCCCGGCGACGAGACCGTGCGCGCGCTCGGCGAGGACCTCGCGAGCGTCGTCGCCGAGACGGCACCGGAGGGATCACCGGTCATCGTCGCGGGTCACTCGATGGGCGGGATGACGGTGATGGCGTTCGCCGGGCTGCACCCGGGGCTCCTGGGTGAGAAGGTCATCGGCGCGGTGCTCGTCTCGACGTCGTCAGGGCAGTTGCGCGGCTTCACCGTCCCCGGCGAGAAGTGGATCGTCAAGGCGCTCAAGCACGTTCCGCTCCGCCCGGGCCGTCTCGTCACCCTCGCCTCACAGCGCCGCGGCGGCTTCGGCATCGACCCGCGCGACGAAGACGTCCGGGCCGCGCGCGACCAGATCGCCGCCACGCGCATCTCGACGAGCGGCGCGTTCTACACCGCGCTCATGGCGCACGACGAACTCGCCGCGCTGGCCGCGCTGAGCAAGGTGCCCGTGCGCATCCTCGTCGGCTCGCGTGATCTGCTGACGCCGAAGCGCCACTCCATCGCTCTCGCCGAGGCCATGCCCGACGCTCACCTCGACATCGTGGACGGCCGGGGCCACATGCTGACGTACGAGGAGCCCGACCTCGTCACCGACGCCATCGGCGACGTCATCACGCAGGCCGGCGCGAACGATCAGGGCTCTGCCGTCACGTCCGCGTGACGCCGGGGCCATCGTGCGCCTGCCGCGGCCACGTCGGCGTCCCGCTCAGGACGCCTGAGCGCGGCGCCCCCGCGAAGGGGACGCCGCGCTCAGTCATGTGCGCGAGGTGGCGGCTCAAGCGTCGCGTCGCGGGACGACGATCATCGGCACGGGCAGCGACGAGAGCATGCGCGTCGCAGCGGAGCCGAGGAAGGTGCGTCGGTTCTGCGCGAGCCGGGACGAGCCGACGCACAGCGCCGTGCGCTCGTCCCAGTCGATCTTCTTGACGGCCTGCTTGAGCGAGCGGCCCTGACCGACGACGGTCGTGACCTCCGCGCGGTCACCGACGCGCTTGGCTGCGTCGGCGAGCACGCGCTCGGCCTCATCGAAGCCGTCGACGTGGAACTGCTTGTCCTGCTTGAGCGAGACGAGCGAGATGAGCTGCAGCGGCAGGCCGACGCGCTTGATCGCGTCTGCGGCCTCGATGGCGACCTGGTGCGCGCCGGGGCGCGGGCCGATGGCGGCGGACAGCGACGAGAGCGAGTCGAACTTCACCTTGCGGTAGTTGCGCGGCGCCATGGCGATCGGGACGGGGCTCGAGTGCAGCAGGCCGCCGACGATGGCGTTCGTCGCGACGGGCTGACCCGCGCCCGAACCGGCACCGATGACGATGGCCTGCGAGCCAAGCTGCTCGGCTGCGGCGAGGATGCCCTGCGTGATCGACTCGCCGTAGACGACGTGCGTCTCGACCTCGACGCCCTCGCCCACCGACTTCGCGGCCGTCTTCAGCCAGCCGGCCGCCTCGCGTCCGACCTCCTGCTCGAAGGTGCGGTCGCCCGCGGTGACGGTGAAACCGTTCGTCTGCTGGAAGACGACGTACACGATGTCGAGCTTCGCCTCGAAGGTGCGCGCGAGCACGGCGCCGAGCTTGAGGGCGTCCTCCGAACGCTTGTCCCCACCCCAGGCCACGAGGTAGCGCGTGCCAGGAGTCGTCACTGCAGGTGTGTTCTCTGTCATACGTCAAATCTACCTGCCCCGATGCCGTGCCATCAGCGCCGCGATACGAATGTGACCGAAACTCGCAAGGGTGGACGAAAATCGCAGAAGGGGACGGGAACCGCAGAGGGGACGCGCGAAACGGGCCGGACACCGTGATCGGTGTCCGGCCCGTTTCAGTGTGCGGTTCACTGCTCAGGCAGCTGTCGCGACGATCAGCTCTCGACGCCCGCGTCGGGCTCGACCCTCTCCGACACGATGCGCAGACCCGTCACCGGAGGCTCGACGCCCTCCGGTGCCGTGACGCCATCCGGCAGCTTCAGCGCCGCGCCACGTTCGACGTCAATCGTCACCTTCTCGCCGTCGAGCACCTCGCCGGCGAGGAGTGCACGAGCCAGACGGTCGCCGATCTCCTTCTGCACGAGGCGACGCAGCGGGCGCGCACCGTACGCCGGGTCGTACCCCGTCTCGGCGAGCCACTCGCGCGCGGCCGGCGTCACCTCGAGGGTGATGCGGCGATCGGCGAGCCGCTTGCTCAGCGACGCGACCTGCAGCTCGACGATGTGCGACAGCTCGTCCCGCGTCAGCGGGTCGAAGATGACGATCTCGTCGAGACGGTTGAGGAACTCGGGCTTGAACTGCGCGCGCACCGCACCCATGACAGCGCCATGCTTGGCCTCCGGCGCCATCGTCGGGTCGACGAGGAACTGGCTGCCCAGGTTCGACGTCATGACGAGGATGACGTTGCGGAAGTCGACCGTGCGGCCCTGCCCGTCCGTCAGGCGCCCGTCGTCGAGCACCTGCAGGAGGATGTCGAACGTCTCCGGGTGCGCCTTCTCGACCTCGTCGAGCAGCACGACCGAGTACGGGCGACGGCGCACAGCCTCGGTCAGCTGACCGCCCTCTTCGTACCCGACGTAGCCGGGAGGCGAACCGATGAGGCGCGCGACGGCGTGACGCTCGGAGTACTCCGACATGTCGATGCGCACCATGGCGCGCTCGTCGTCGAAGAGGAAGTCGGCGAGCGACTTCGCGAGCTCCGTCTTGCCCACACCCGTCGGGCCGAGGAACAGGAACGAACCGGTCGGACGATCGGGGTCGGCGATGCCGGAGCGCGAACGGCGCACGGCGTCACTGACAGCCTCGACCGCGGCCTTCTGACCGATGAGGCGCTCGCCGAGGAAGTCCTCCATGCGCAGCAGCTTCTCGGTCTCGCCCTCGAGCAGACGCCCGGCGGGGATGCCGGTCCAGCTGGCGATGACCTCGGCGATGTCGTCGGCGGTCACCTCGTCGGAGACCATCGGCGCCTCGCCGCCGGCCTTCGAGGACGTCGCCTCGGCTGCCTGCGCCTCGTCGAGCTGCTTCTCAAGAGCCGGGATGTCGCCGTAGAGCAACTTCGAGGCGTTGCCGTAGTCACCTTCGCGCTGCAGCTTCTCAGCCTGCGTGCGCAGGTCGTCGATCTGGGCCTTGAGATCACCGACCTTGTTGAGGCTGGCCTTCTCGGCCTCCCAACGCGCCGTCAGCGCGGCGAGCTGTTCCTCGGTGTCGGCGCGGTCGGCCCGCAGCTTCGCGAGTCGGTCGCGCGAGGCCGGGTCGGTCTCGCTCTCGAGGTGCAGTTCTTCCATGTTCATGCGGTCGACGCTGCGGCGTAGCTGGTCGATCTCGACGGGGCTCGAGTCGATCTCCATGCGCAGACGCGACGCGGCCTCGTCGATGAGGTCGATCGCCTTGTCGGGCAGCTGTCGGCTCGTGATGTAGCGGTCGCTCAACGTCGCAGCGGCGACGAGCGCCTGGTCGGCGATGGCGACCTTGTGGTGCGCCTCGTAGCGCTCCTTCAGGCCGCGCAGGATCGCGATCGTGTCCTCGACGCTCGGCTCACCGACGAACACCTGCTGGAAACGACGCTCCAGCGCCGGGTCCTTCTCGATGTTCTCGCGGTACTCGTCGAGCGTCGTCGCACCGACGAGACGCAGCTCGCCGCGCGCGAGCATCGGCTTGAGCATGTTGCCGGCGTCCATCGACGAGTCGCCGCCGGCACCCGCGCCGACGACGGTGTGGATCTCGTCGATGAACGTGACGATCTCGCCGTCGGAGTTCTTGATCTCCTCGAGGACGGCCTTGAGGCGCTCCTCGAACTCGCCGCGGTACTTCGCACCGGCGACCATCGCGCCGAGGTCGAGGGAGATGAGGCGCTTGTCGCGCAGGCTCTCCGGCACGTCCCCGGCGACGATGCGCTGCGCGAGACCCTCGACGACGGCCGTCTTGCCGACGCCGGGCTCACCGATGAGGACGGGGTTGTTCTTCGTGCGGCGGCTCAGCACCTGCACGACGCGACGGATCTCGCTGTCGCGGCCGATGACGGGGTCGAGCTTGCCCTCACGGGCGAGGGCCGTCAGGTCGGTGCCGAACTTCTCGAGCGCCTCGAACGTGCCCTCGGGCTCGGCGGAGGTGACCTTGCGGCCACCGCGCGTCGCGGGGATCGCCTGTTCGATCGCCTCCGCGTTCAGCGTGGAGAACTTGCCCGTGCGAGCGAGCGCGAGCAGCAGGTGGTCGGTCGAGGTGAACGCATCCCCCATGGCGCTCATGTCGCTGCGCGCCTTCTCGAGCACGTTGAGCAGCTCACGGCTCATGCCGGGCTGGCCCACGCTTGCACCCGAGCTGCTCGGGAACGTGCGCAGGTCGGCCTCGGCCTGCGCGATGACTGCCTGCGGAGTGGTGCCCGTCGCCTCGAGCAGCGGGCCGGTGGTCGTGTCGGTCTGTTCCGCGAGCGCCTTGAGGAGGTGCGCGGGCTCGATCGAGGGGTTGCCGGCCGACTGCGCGGCCGTCACGGCGGCGGAGAGGGCCTCCTGCGCCTTCGTTGTCAGTTGAATATCCACTGCTGACTCCTTGTCGTTGAACGTCTTCTTGCTGCAATGCACGACGTTCGCTGACGGGCCCGGTGGCTCGACAGCGACCTCACCTTCAGTATGGCTGGTCGCGCATCTTCCTGTCAGGTACAACCGCAACAAAGTTGCGCGTATTCCACTCAACTCACGGGTACACACGAAGCTCATGAGTGTGTCCACACGGACGGCCCTCGTTTGATGACGGCGACCTCGAATGCACAACTGAGTGTGCTCAAAAAACGTTTCATCGCCTGGGGATCCACATGACCACACCCATCTCACGCCGTTCCGTCGCCCGCGGGGCCGCCGGGAGCATCCCCGCCGTCACCGTTGCGGGCGCTGCCCCCGTGATGGCGGCATCCACCTGTGGCGCCCCCACACCTCGTGTCAGCGGCGGCGTCATCTACGACTGGGGTGATGTCAGCGCATCGACGACGAATCAATCGCTCAACGTCGGCGCCCCGACATGCGTCGACAACCTGCCCGCCGGCGTGACCGTTGCCAGGTGACCTACGACTACTGGCTCGGGCTGCGCAACGGCCAGACATCTTCCCGCCCTGGCATCTTCTGGGTCGGTGACACCACCTCCAACCGCCGAAGTTCCTGTGGCTCGTCCACCTGTTCCAACATGACCTACTCCTACGGCAGCGCGGGGTGGCAGCCGGTGACCAGCACCTCACGAAGCACGATCATCGCCCACCTCAATGGCACCCCCGCGAGCTGGAATCTTCACTTCGAGTGGCGCGCAGGAAGCGGGGCAGGCTCGTACAGCCTTGTCACGGGTACGACGTGCCGCAACTTCACCACCGGCCCTTCGGGTCGCTTCATCACGAACTACTCGAACGCCGTCGCCCCGCTCGGGTGCGGTGTGGCGCAGGGCGGACTCAGCTACGTACAGGACGTCACGGTCACGCTGCCCGACGGCACGACGCTGCCGTGCCAGGTCAAGTCGCTCGACGCATCGAACACGTGTTGACGACACCGCTGCGACGCCGAACGCACCGGCCGCTCCGACACCGCGGGCTGCACCTTCTTTCTCCGGGGCGGCCCGCGTCGTCGTGTCGGCCACCGGACACCGCGTCGCCGCGAGATTTCGGGGTTGTCGTCGCCGGGTGGCACGCTTCATCCGTGCGAAGCATCGGCAAGATCCTGTCCTCCACCCGCGCGCTGTGGCCGTCGTATCTCGCGATCGTCGTCAGCTCGGTTCTCATCACGGCGACGTCGCTCGTCATGCCGTTCATCATCTCGGGTGCGACGGACGAGGTGGTCTCCGTCGTCAAGACGGGCGCGAACCCGTCGGGGCACGTCACGACCATCATGTGGTTCGCGGTGGCCCTGCTCGTGGCCGACCTCGCGAACACGGCGATCAGCAACATCGGCGGGTACATCGGCGACGTGACGGCGGTGCGGCTGCGCCGCATCCTGTCGACGCGCTACTTCGAGAAGCTGCTGACGCTGCCGCAGAGCTACTTCGACCGTGAGCTGACGGGCAGGATCATCAACCGCCTCTCGCGGAACATCTCGGAGACGACACAGTTCCTCAACTCGTTCGCGAACAACTTCCTGCCGATGCTGCTGACGACGTTCGCGGTGCTCGTCATCTCCGCCATCTACTCGTGGCCGCTCGCGCTGCTGCTGCTCATCGTCTTCCCCGTCTTCATGTACCTGACGACGCTGACGAGCAAGAAGTGGCAGGTGCTCGAGGGCGAGAAGAACAGCCAGTTCGACATCGCCGGCGGACGTTTTGCCGAGGTCGTCGGGCAGATCCGCGTCGTCAAGAGCTTCGGTCAGGAGCGCCGCGAGCTCACGTCGTTCGACGAGCGGTACGCGAGCACCGTCGCGACGACGCGCGAGCAGTCGCGCTACTGGCACCTCATGGATGGCGCGCGACGCGGCGCCCTCAACGTCATCTTCTTCGGCGTCTACTCGATCATCTTCGTGCAGACCGTCGAGGGGCACTTCTCCATCGGTGACATGGTGCTGCTCATCCAACTCGTCAACATGGCGCGTCAGCCCGTCATGATGATGAGCTACCTCATTGACTCGGGCCAGCGGGCCGTCGCCGGCAGCCGCGACTACTTCCGCGTCCTCGAAGAACGACCAGAGCGGGAGGGCCTCGACCTGCTCGGCGACGCCGACACCGCGCCGGGTGCGACGATCGACGCCGCGCGGGCGCGCGCCGCCGCATGCACCGGGTCCGTCATCGAGTTCGATCACGCCTCGTTCGGCTACGACGCCGACCGGGACGTGCTGAAGGACATCACGCTGGCCGTCGAACGGGGTGAACATGTCGCGTTCGTCGGCGAGTCCGGCGGCGGCAAGACGACGCTCATCAGCCTCCTGCTCGGGCTGTACACGGTGCATGACGGGCACCTGCGCGTCTTCGGCCGTGACACCGCCGAGACGCCGCTCGACGAGCTGCGCAGCGACTTCGGCGTCGTGTTCCAGGACGCGTCGCTGTTCAGCGGCACGATTCGCGAGAACATCGCCTACGGCCACCCCGAGGCCACCGACGAGGAGATCCGGGCCGTGGCCGAACGCGCCAACGCCGACGTGTTCATCCGCCAGTTCCCCGACGGCTACGACACGACGATCGGCGAACGCGGCCTCAAGCTGTCCGGCGGCCAGAAGCAGCGCATCGCCGTGGCGCGAGCGATGCTCAAGGACGCGCCGATCCTCATCCTCGACGAGGCGACGAGCGCGCTCGACACCAAGTCGGAGCGACTCGTGCAGGCCGGCCTCGACGAGCTCATGGAGGGCCGCACGTCCCTCATCATCGCCCACCGCCTGTCGACGATCAGCGCCGTCGACCGCATCGTCACCCTGCGCGACGGACGCATCGACGAGGTCGGCCCGCCCGCTGAGCTCGCCACCTCCGGCGGCATCTACGCCGAGTTGCTCGCCCTGCAGGCGTCGGGGTCGAAGCGCGACAAGAAGCGCCTCAAGGCCTACGACATCGCCGGGTGAGCACCGCCGTCAGGACACCTTGGCGCCGGCGCAGCCCTTCGGCCCGTCGAGCGCACCCTTGCGGTAGGCGCGGATGAGGTCGAAACCGTCGGAGCCACCGACCATGAGCAGTGCCTGGATGGCTTCGTCGAGGTCGCCAGGCGACATCGTGAACGAGCTGGTCTGCGGACGGTTGTGCAGGATGACGTCGGCGGAGTAGGCACCCGCGTAGCAGACGCCGCGATCGGCGGCGTCGTCGCCGAGCGGCTTGCCCGAGCGGCTCAGGGCCGCCTTGCCGTACTGCGCGGCCAGGAGCACGATTGGGCCGAAGTCGCCTGTCTCCCGGTAGATCTCACGCGTGACGTCGTCGTTCCACCCGATCGAGTCGTCGCTCGGGCAGTAGTACGCGACGGCGTCCGTCACCGTCTCGTCGCCGCACGTGGCCGGCTTCCTCGTCGCGAACGGCGTCAGCTTGCCCATCGGCTTCCACTGCTGACCGTTCGTCACCTGGGGGTAGGTGTGCTCCCAGTAGTCGTCGAGGTCGTAGGCGCCGCTCTGCATCGCCGACTCGTACGGCAGGTTCCCGCCGCTCGCAGCGTCCGTGTAGCTCGTGAACGGCAGCTCGGTGACGACGGGCTCCTCGCTCGTGTACGCCTTGCACGCCTTCAGGCCGTCGTCGTAGCCCGTCTGGAAGGAGTTGACGCGGTCGAAGCCGTTGCCGTGCGCCTGTTCGGAGCGCGGGTCCTCACCCACCGGGTCCTTCACCGCGAGGATTGCGGCGGCGGCCTGCGTCGGCGTCTCCGACGAGGCGGCGACGACCTTGTCGTCGATCGCGTGATGGAGCCAGGCGCCGGCGAAGCAGTCGGCCTGCAGCTCCTGCACGACGGGTTTGCCGCGGTAGCCGAAACGGTGCTGCACCGCGTGCCCGAACTCGTGCGCCATGATGACCTGCGGCGCGATGTCGCCGTAGGCGCTGCGCATGTCGGTGAGCAGGCCCGTCGAATCCCAGGCGATCGCCCCGTCCTCGTAGCAGTAGTAGGCATTTCCGGTGACGTCCCCGCAGACCGACGGTGAACGGCGTCCCGCCTTGGTGTCGACGGAGTAGTAGGCCTTGATGGGTGTGAACGCCGAGCCGTAGACCGCTGGCAGCTGCCGACCCCAGTAGCGTTCGAGGTCCGCGACGGCGGCCGTCGCGAGCTTCGCGGCGTCGCTGCGCCGGTCGCCTCGCACGACGACCTTCGACACATCGATGGGCTGGCTCGAGGTGGACGCCTGCGATCCGGGGGTGCTCGCGGACGGCGACGACGCGGCGCCGGTGTGTCCCGAGGTGGTGGCCGAGGCGGGCGCCGAGGTGGGCGCCGAGGAGCCACCGGTCGTGGCGCTCGTGCACCCCGTCACGGCAAGCGCGGCCGCGACGGTGACGACCGTGCCCCGCATGATGCGGCCGCGCGCGGCTGCGCTTCGCCGTGACGCCGCGTCGGTGCCCGGCAGATCGGCGCGTTTGGTCGCGCGTCGTGATGTCATCCCCATGGAGCCACCCTCCTGTGTCCGGCGCGCCTCTCGCGCGCGTCGGCAGCCACCCGATGGCCGGCCGATGCGTCGAGGTTAGCGCGGGGCGGAGAGCCTCCGCGACAGGATCGGATGCGCGTGTGGAGGGTGCTCACCAGCGCCGCCTCGCCCCTGAGCGGCCTCAGAGAACACTCTGGACGGCCGGTCAATTTCCTCTGATGACCCCGCCGCACCGTCGTCCCAGGCACCGCGTGGAGCATCCCCGCCGTCACGATCGCCGCGGCGAGCCCGTCCGGCACAGCCTCGAACACCGCACGCAGCCCTGAGAGCAGGGCGACCATGGATCTCGCCTTCGCCGACCTGCCGACGAAGCAGGGCTCGCTGACGGTCAACTTCTACCAGTTGGTCCTGAGCGCCAATGGATTCGAGGGCGAATCCTGGCTCAACCTGCGCAACGACAGCGACGTCCCCCTGCGCTTCGCGGCCGACCACCCCCTGGCGCCGCGCGTCGACGTCGTCGGGCGCACCGGACCCAAGGACACCGAGCGGGCGGGGACCTGGCCGTCCACCTCGTAGCACACCATCACGCGCGGTGGCTTCGACAAGACGACGGGAACCCTCACCTACACCTGGACGTTCGTCGGCACTGTCCCGCTTGTGGCAAGGGCGACAACGAGGCGGACTTCTGATTCCACTGACAGGACGGCTTCATGTTCACCGGCCGCATCACGAACGGGATCCGCATCACCCCGTTGATGCCCAACACGCCCCTGCCGCCCACCCTCGAGCCCATCGCCCTCACGTCCGGGCAGGGCGCTGCGTGCCAGAACTACTACGACGCCAAGGTCGCGGAGTACAACCGATTGGCCCGCACCATTGCCTCATACGCGGACGGTTCCAAGAACAGCGGCAGCTCCGATCGTCATCGCGACCAGAGCGTCGCGCTCGGGCAGACGGTCGCCTCCAGCGTCATCGGCGACTTCCGCCCGGCGGGTGCCGTCGACGGTATCTACTGACGGCTCGGCTCGGCCGGAACGTCAGGAGGGCGGTACCCGATCGGGTACCGCCCTCCTGACGCTGCACTGGGCGCCCACGGAGGCGCTGCTCAGCAGCTTGCCCGGCACGTCATCGCGTGGGGGAAGGTCGTCACGCGCGCGCCGAACCGCCCTCACCACGTGGGTCGCGCACGTCGTCGACCTCGTCGACCTCGACGACCTCGCGCTGCACCGGCTCGGTGACGGTGACGTTCTCCTTCGTCGCACTGATGCCGAGGTGCAGCCGTTCGACGGCGTAGATCCGCGTCGAGAGCACGGGGCGCTCCTCGTGCAGCACGATGACGCCGTCCTCGTCGCGCCGGTCGGCGTCACGCGTGTGCGTGCCCTCTGCGGCTTCGACGTCGTACACCTCACCCTCGGCATGCGTGTGCTCGCCCAGCGCCGAACCGCCGTCGAGGTTCTCGATGCGCGGCTGCCACGTCGAGGCGGGGACGTCGACGGCTTCCTCGCTGCCGTCGTCGTACACGCGCACGACATCGACGACCTCGCGGCGCACGGGGACGGTGATCGTCACCTCTTCGACGACGACACGCTTGCGCACCTCGACGCGCCCGGCCTCGGCGCGCTCGACACCCGCGACGAGACGCTCCTCGTGCAGGACGACGCCCGCTTCGTCGGCGCCCACGCCATCGCGACGCATTCCGGCAGCCTGTTGACGCGTGTCCTGCTCGTAGGCCTCGGCGTCGAAGGGACGCTCGTCAGGGCGGTTCTTCGTCATCTGCAGACTCCTTCGTGGGGTGAGCGCGGCACCCCGCTGCGCCCGTGATCGGTTGGGGGCCATGGCGGCCCCGTTCGACGATCACGCTACCCGAGCGCCCGTCACGGCGCGATGCTCTCTCGGGGTGAGCCAGGCGCTCACCGGGAGGGCGCGGCTGCCGTCCAGGTGCACGCGCCACGTGCGTGATTCGACAACGGCGCCCGATGGCCCTCAGCCTGCCGCCGCCCCTTCGCCGCGAGCGCGCCCGCCCACACACGTCGCCCGCATCGACGCCGAAACGCCCTGGACGCCTTGCGAAGACGCGCGCCGTGAGCCAAGGTGAAGACATGACTGACGAGAAAAAGATCATCGTGACCCGCACCATCGAGGCCCCGGCGCAGGACATCTTCAACGTCCTCACCAACCCGGCCGAGCACGTCAAGCTCGACGGCTCGGGCTTCATCCGCAGCGTCGACCACGGAGACCGCATCCAGAAGGTCGGCCAGGTGTTCACCATGAACATGGTCGGTGAGCACATGGGGGGCGAATACCAGACCGACAACCACGTCACCGGGTACGCCGATGACAAGCTCGTCGCGTGGCAGACGGCGCCCGCCGGCACCGAGCCCAAGGGCTGGGAGTGGATGTACGAGCTCGAGGCCCACGGCCCGAAGGAGACCGCCGTAACCCTGACGTACGACTGGAGCAAGGTCACCGACAAGGAACTGCTCAAGAAGGTGCACTTCCCCCTCGTCGAGAAGCACGCCCTCGAGGAGTCGCTCGCGAAGCTCGAAGAGCGCGCCACGTCGAACTGACGCCCGTTCATCGGTGAGGCCCCATTCCCGCGCGGGAATGGGGCCTCACCGATGCTGGGAGCAACTAGTCCGATGTGCCGGTCGACGGCGGCAACGCGTCGGTGAGGTCGCGCAGTCGCCACCCGGCGCGTCTCTTGGCCCGTCAGCACGCCCGACGGCGTTTAGCTCAACGCGTCAGCACGACCGGCGGCGCGACGTGCGTCGCGTCAGCTCTTCCGACGCCGCGTCGCTCAGCGCGTCGGCAGCTGCGCGGGGTTGGGGTCGAGCCAGCCGTCATGCTCCTTGGCGAGCGCGTCGAAACGCTCGGTGAGGGCCTGCGCGACGGCCGAGGCAGGATCGTCGACGGTGTCCTGCTTGACGTAGACGCCCCACTCGTGATCCTCGTCGTCCTCCTCACCCGCCAGCGCCTCACGCACGACGCGCACGTCGGTGAAGTCACCCGATTCGAGCAGGTCGTCCGCGATCTCCTCGGCGACGTCACGCTCGGGAAACAACATGAGGTACTCGGTCATGGGCACTACTGTGCCAAGGAAACCTGGGGATTGTCATCGTCGCCGCGCCCACGCGAGGCGGTAGATTGGCGACTCGAGTGGGGCGGCTCGAGTCAGACGACTCCAGTCGAGCGGCTCGAGTCAAGCGCGTGGATCGAATGTGAGGAATCGTCATGGTGTGGGCCCTCGTCGTCGCCGTCGTCCTGCTCCTGCTCATCGGGTGGAGCAACCTGACGCTGCAGAAGCAGGTGCGTCACCTGCAGGAGGAGATCACCGATCTGCGTGCGGGCCAGGATCTGTCCGAGCGCGTCAGCTACCTCGTGCACAAGGGTCGCGAGATCGAGGCCATCGCGATGTATCGCAGCGCGACGGGCCTCGGCCTGCTCGAGAGCAAGAACGCCGTCGAGGTCATCGCCAAGAACAACCCCCAGCTCTGACGTGCCGCTGGCGCCCCTGCCGCCGGCGTCAGAGCGCGTCAAGCCGCGTCAGGTCACTCTTCTCGTGGCCCGCTCCTCACCTGCGATCTACGTCCACGTGCGCGATTCTTGGTCATATCGACGAATGTGGACGGGAATCGCAGATGGGACAGGAAGCGCAGATGGTCACGGCGTCTCGTCGATAGCTGCTCGTCCACCTGAGTTCACCCAGGCTTCATGCCCCGGATCACCCACGGCCAGCCGGACGCCGACATCGGGCCACGCGAACGACCTACCGTCAGCCCGATGAAGGGACGTTACGTAGCGGTCGGAGACTCGTTCACCGAGGGCGTCGGTGACGCGAACCTCATGTACCCCAACGGCGTGCGCGGGTGGGCCGATCGTATGGCCCGCCAGATGGGGCGCGTGGACGCGACGTGGGAGTACGCGAACTTCGCCATCCGCAGCAAGCGTCTCGACGAGATCGTCGACGAGCAGTTCGACGCCGCCCTCGCGCTCGAACCGACGCTCATCTCGTTCTACGCCGGCGGCAACGACATCCTCGCCGTCCGCTCCGACATGCCCGCCATCATGGAGCGTTACGAGGCCGCGCTGCAGCGCCTCGTCGGATCGGGCGCGGAGGTGCTGCTGTTCACGACGTTCGACGTGAAGATCTCGACGGCGCTCGAGCCGCTGCGGCGGCGCATCGTCTTCTACAACGACGCCGTGCGCGAACTGGCCCGCCAGTACGGCTGCCTGCTCGTCGATCACACCCAGTTTCGCGAGTTCGACGACCCGCGCATGTGGGCGTTCGACCGCATCCACATGAGCCGGCTCGGGCACAAGCACCTCGCCGCCTACGTGCTCGCCGAACTCGGCATCCCCCACACGCTCAAACTGCCGGAGCTGCCTCCGTTCGAGGCGCCGCACTGGCGCGAGAGCATCCGCACCGAGAGCCGATGGCTCGCCACCGAGGTGATCCCTCTCTTCCGGCGCCGCATCAACGGCGTCCGTGAGGGCGACACGCTCCCCCCGAAGTGGCCCGAACCGATCCGCCCCGCGGACGGCATGAAGCGACTGGCCCGTGCGCGCGCGGGCGACGCCGTCGAGGTCAGGGCACGCGCAGGTGAACGCCACGCCGGCTGAGCGCCCGCGTTACGGGCGATCAGACGCCCGCGCCGCGCACCGCGACGTCGACGAGATCCCCGAGGCGGCGCGCCACGGATTCGACCTCGGCGCGCCCGGTACGCGTGCGGTTCAGCTCGAGCACCCCACCGGAGACGATGAGGCCCGCGGCGACGACGCTGCGCTCCGCGTCACCCCCCGCTGCGACGAGCAGCCCCGCGATGGCGTCCTCGAGACCGGCGACCAGCGCGACGACCTTCTCGCGATACGGCCCGGGCGCACCGAACAGCACCTCCCGTCCGACGACCATCGCGTTCTCGGGGTAGTCACGGGCCTGCTGCGCGAACGGTTCGAGCAGACGCAGGACGTGCTCGCGCACCCCACCGTCACCGGCGTCGTCGGGCAGGTGATCGTCGACGAGATCACGCCACTCGTGTTCGACGACCATCATGAGCAGTTCCGCCTTCGTCGGGGCGTACTGGAACACGGTGCCGGCGGCGACGTTGGCGCGCTTGGCCACCTCGGCCGTCGTCATGCGCTCGTACCCCACCTCACCGAGCAGGCTCTCGGCAGCCGCGAGGATGCGGGCCTGCTTGTCAGCCTTGTTGCGCGCGCGACGACCCTGCTGGTCCGAGCCGCTCACGACGGGACGTCGGCAGGTCACGACCGTGGCGTCAGGCGTACCCGGCGTGGGGGCCGGCCTCGTCGGGGCCGTCGAACCGGCCGACGGTGCCGCGGAGGCGGCCGTGGCGCTGAGGGGAAGCGACATGGATCGAAACATTACCCGGGCCGAAAGGCCCTGGTGGCGCCGCAAAAAATGAGTACAGTCAAAAATATCGGAAACGAAGGAGACACCATGGACACCATGAAGGCCGCACGCCTCGACGTCACGCACCACACCCTGAACGTCGAGGAGGTACCCGTCCCGACGCCAGGGCCGGGCCAAGCCGTCATCGAGGTGAAGGCGGCGGGCGTCTGCCTGTCGGACGTGCACCTGCTCGAAGGGCTCATCGCGCCGCAGTTCCTCGACAGCGAGAAGGTGACGCTCGGTCACGAGGTCGCGGGCGTCGTCACCGCCCTCGGTGACGGCGTGCCGACACTGCCCGGCATCGAGGTGGGCAGCCGCGTCCTGCTGCAGGCCGGCCACCGCCTCCCGAACGGCCGCATCCTGACGCGCGGCGTCGACTACGACGGCGGGTACGCCGAATACGCCCTCGCGCAGGCCGAGACGCTCGTCCCGATCCCCGACGACCTCCCGTTCGAGCAGGCCGCCATCATCCCCGACGCCGTCTCGACGCCGTGGGCAGCCATCCAGACGAGCGGGCGCGTGCGCGCCGGCGAGGCCGTCGGCGTCTGGGGCCTCGGCGGGCTGGGCATTCACGCCGTGCAGTTGCTGCGTCTCATCGGCGCCTCCCCCATCGTCGCGATCGACCCGCTCGAGGCCGCCCGCGAACGGGCGCTCGCCGTCGGCGCCGACGTGGCGTGCGCCCCTGAAGACGCGGAGGACGCCATCCGTCAGCTCTCGCCCCGCGGTCTCGACGTCGCGTTCGACTTCGCGGGCGTGGCCCCCGTGCGGGCCCAGGCGATGGCCTCCCTCGCGCCGCAGGGACGTCTCGTCATCGTCGGCCTCGCCGGGCGGCCCATCGAGATTCCGTCCGACACCGCATTCGCCTACAAGCAGCTGACGCTGCGCGGCCACTACGGCAGCGAGGGAACGGACGTCCACCAGCTCGTCGCGTTGACCCGCACGAAGCGGCTCGACCTGTCCGCGTCGATCAGCGGGGTCTTCCCGCTCGAGGAAGCGCCCGAAGTGCTCGAGCGGCTCACGCGCAAGGACGGCAACCCGATCCGTTTCATCCTGCATCCCTGACGGCGCACGCAGCCGTCCCCTCACCCATCGTCCCGCGCGATGATCTCGCGCACCCGACCTCGAGGAGGTCCCATGTACTACAGCAGTGGAAACTACGAAGCCTTCGCCCGTCCCCGCCCGCCGAAGGACGCCGCGAGCAAGCACGCCTG
>NZ_LSJT01000020.1:0-6307 GCF_001556795.1 Dermacoccus sp. CCH2-D9 | reverse complement strand
GCCCACGGCGACGTGGTCGCCGCCGCCGGTGACGCCTCGAGCGCCGCCGACATCGCCGAGGTCATCGTCCTCGCCGAACGCGAGTTCGGTGCGCCGGTCGACGTCTACGTCGCGAACGCGGGCGTCGGCGTGGGCGCAGATCTGGCCGACGAGGCGAGCTGGGCCACCGCGATCGACGTCAACCTCATGGCGCACGTGCGCGCCGCGCAGCAGCTCGTGCCGGGATGGGTGGAGCGCGGCCGCGGCTACTTCGTCTCGACGGCGTCGGCTGCCGGCCTGCTCACGCAGATCGGCTCGTCGACGTACGCGACGACGAAGCACGCGGCGCTCGCCTTCGCCGAATGGCTCGCCGTGTCGTACGGCGACAAGGGCGTCGGCGTCAGCTGCCTGTGCCCGATGGGCGTCGACACGAACCTGCTGACCGAGACCGGCGGCGCCTCGCGCGTCGCGCAGCGCGCCGTCACCGAATCGGGCCCGGTGCTCACGCCTGCGCAGGTGGCGGACGACGTCATGCGCGCGATCGAGAACGAGACGTTCCTCGTGCTGCCCCACGCGAACGTGCTCGACATGTACCGCGCCAAGGGCGCCGACTACGACCGGTGGATCCGCGGGATGCAGCGCTTCGGCGCGCACCTGGCATCGAACTGACGCGCGCGACGGCGGGGGCGGGCGACGGTCGACCGGAGGGGAATACCCTCTGGGGGTATGGTGTTGTGTGTCAGTAAAACACGACGAAGGAGCAGTCATGGCTGAGCAGAACACCAGCACGTACACCGTCACCGGCATGACCTGTGGCCACTGCGAGATGAGCGTGCGCGAGGAACTCGAGGAGATCCCCGGCGTCAGCGACGTCGTCGCCAACCACGAGAGCGGCGTCGTGACGTTCACCTCCGACCGGCCCGTGAGCCGCGAGCAGGTCGACGCCGCCGTCACCGAAGCCGGATACCAGCTCGCCTGAGGGTGATCGAGACGACCACGCAGACCCGGACCCCCACCCCAGCGGCGCCAGTAGCCCCCGAGGCTCCGGCAACGCCGACGCAGAGTGTCGAACTGGCGCTGACAGGCATGACGTGCGCCTCGTGCGCGAACCGCATCGAACGCAAGCTCAACAAGCTCGACGGCGTCGAGGCCAGCGTCAACTACGCGACGGAGAAGGCACGCGTCGCCTTCGCCGACGACGTGACGCCCGACGACCTCGTCGCAACGGTCCAGAAGACCGGCTACGGCGCGAGCGTCATCACGCCGGAACCGGTTTCCCCGCCGTCATCGGCCGACGCTGACGGGGCGGACAGCGGCGCTCGCGCCGGCAAAGCGGGCGAATCACCGGCCGACGCGCACGTGCGCGAGCTGCGGCAGCGCCTCGTCGTCAGCGCTGTGCTGACGGTGCCTGTCGTGCTCATGGCGATGATTCCGCCGCTGCAGTTCACGAACTGGCAGTGGCTGTCGCTGACGCTCGCGGCGCCCGTCGTGGTCTGGGGTGCGTGGCCGTTCCATCGCGCCGCGTGGACGAACCTCAAGCACGGCGCGACGACGATGGACACCCTCGTCAGCGTCGGCACGATCGCGGCGTTCGCGTGGTCGCTGTACGCGCTGTTCTTCGGCGACGCCGGCATGCCGGGCATGAAGCACGGCTTCGACTTCGGCGCGACGCGAGGGCACGGTGCGTCGAACATCTACCTGGAGGCGGCCGCCGGCGTCACGACGTTCGTGCTGCTCGGACGCTTCGTCGAGGCGCGTTCGAAACGCGCGAGCGGCGCCGCGCTGCGCGCTCTGCTCGACCTGGGGGCCAAGGAGGCGACCGTCCTGCGCTCCGGCCCTGACGGCGTCGAGCGCGAGCAGCGTGTGAACGCAGGCCAACTCGTCGTCGGCGACCGCATCGTCGTGCGACCCGGCGAGAAGATCGCGACCGACGGCGAGGTCGTCAGCGGTGACAGCGCCGTCGACGCCTCGATGGTGACGGGCGAATCGGTGCCCGTCGACGTCGGCCCCGGTGACGCCGTCATCGGGGCGACGCTCAACACGAGCGGACGGATCGTGGTGCGCGCCACCCGCGTCGGCGGGCAGACGCAGCTCGCGCAGATGGCGAAGCTCGTCGAGGACGCGCAGAACGGCAAAGCGGACGTGCAGCGGCTCGCCGATCGCGTCTCCGGCATCTTCGTGCCGGTCGTCATTGCGCTGTCGGTGCTGACGCTCCTCGGCTGGCTCGTCGTGACGGGCGACGTCGAAGCGGCGTTCACCGCAGCCGTCGCGGTGCTCATCATCGCGTGCCCCTGCGCGCTGGGTCTTGCGACGCCGACGGCGCTCATGGTGGGTACTGGGCGCGGCGCGCAGTTCGGGGTGCTCTTCAAGGGCCCCGAGGTGCTCGAGACGACGCATCGCATCGACACGGTCGTGCTCGACAAGACCGGAACGCTCACCTCCGGCGAGATGTCGGTCGGTGAGATCGTCTGTGCCGGTGGTGAATCCGAGGACGACGTGCTCGCTGTTGCGGCAGCCCTCGAGAGCGGCTCGGAGCACCCGATCGCTCGCGCCATCACCGACGCGGGCCGCGACCGCGTCGGCGATCTGCCGACCGCCGACGGTTTCATCAACATGCCCGGCGAGGGCGTGACGGGGCGAGTGCGCGTGCCCGGCCCGAACGCTGAGGCAGCCGTGATGGTCGACGTCATCGTCGGCCGCCCGGATGCTCTCGCGGCCCGGGGCATGGCTCTCGACGGCCACCTGCGTGGAGCCTTCGACGATCTCGAATCGGGTGGTGGGACGGTCGTCGCCGTCGGATGGGGCGCCGCGGCGCGTGGCGTCATCGCCGTCACCGACACCGTGAAACCGACGAGCGCGGATGCCCTGCGCGGACTGTCGCGCCTCGGCCTGCACACCGTCCTGCTGACGGGCGACAACGAGCGCGCCGCGCGGAGCGTCGCCGACGCGGTCCGCATCGACGACGTCATCGCCGGTGTGCTGCCGGCGGGCAAGGTCGACGTCATCACGCGTCTGCAGGGTGAGGGGCGCGTCGTCGCGATGGTCGGCGACGGCGTCAACGACGCTCCCGCGCTCGCGCAGGCCGATCTCGGCATCGCGATGGGAACGGGCACGGACGTTGCGATCGAAGCGGCTGACGTCACCGTCGTGCGCGGCGATCTGCGTCTCGTCGGCGACGCGATCCGCCTGGGCCGCAGGACGCTGAACACGATCAAGAGCAACCTGTTCTGGGCGTTTGCGTACAACGTCGCAGCGATTCCGTTGGCCGCCGCGGGGCTGCTCAACCCCATGATCGCGGGCGCCGCGATGGCGTTCAGCTCGGTGTTCGTCGTGCTCAACAGCCTGCGGTTGCGCCGCTTCGCCGGGACGGCGGAGCAACAGTCGAGTCATCGATCGAACGAGGAGGGTGGGCGCGCGTGAGCGAGACGAAGTCGAAGGAGCCGGCCGTGGAGGCGATGCGGCAGGAACCCGTCGTCGACGCACTGACGGGGGCTGAAGACGCCCTGGTTGACGCTGTGGAGCCGGGCAACGGGGTGTCCGATGGCGGCGATCACGCCGCGGGGTCGTCGTGCTGTGAACCGTCGAAACCGGGGTACGAGAACGCCGGGTCGAAGGATGCTCTGTCCAAGCGGCTCAAGCGCATCGAGGGGCAGGTGCGCGGCGTCGAGAAGATGGTCGCGGACGACCGGTACTGCATCGACGTCCTCACCCAGATCGCGGCCATCCAGTCGGGGTTGAAGGCCGTGGCGCTCGGGCTGCTCGACGACCACATGGCCCACTGCGTCGTCGAGGCTGCTCGAGCTGGGGGCGACGAACAGGCCACCAAACTCGCCGAGGTCAGCGACGCCCTGCGCCGATTCGTGCGCTGACGCTCGCCCGCCTCGCGCAGCCGAGTCAGTTGATGCTGGCCGAGTCACGCAGGACTGACTCGGCCGGCACCAACTGACTCACCTGCGCGGCGCCTCGGTGCGAGCGCTGGATCGATCACGCCCCACACACTCGAGCACGCGAAAGGCGTCAGCTGTTCATGCCCCGCGCTGCGACGGCCCAGGTGTCCACGAGCGTGCCGTTGCGTACGACGTCGACCGCGTTGGCCAGGTTGATCGCGTTGCAGCAGTGATTCGGCACGACGCGCACGGTCGAGCCGAGTGCGGGCAGGGAGGCCCCGGCCATGTCGACGACGCCGTGATGCTCGGACATCTGCACGATGCGCGCGTCGGGATGGTCGAGCAGTCGACCGTGGCCGCTCGCCCAGGGCGCCTTGTCGGCAGCGAGCGTCTTCGACCCGGCATCGAGCACGAGACGCCCACCCGAGTGCGAGACGACCCGCGCGTGTGCGGTGAGCGCGATGTCCCCGGCCGCGCAGGCTCCGAGTTCCCACTGCTGCGCATCGTTGAAGACGTACGCGCCGGGCCGCATCTCCGTGGGGGCGACATCCGTCGACGGGCCCGCGCCGTCGTTGACGGCGGAGGTGGCGCCAGGCAGGCTCGTGAGGGCGCTCCCCGACGACGACGCAACCCCCGGCATGCCCGCGCGCGCGCCTTCGCCAGCGCCGTTGCGTGCAGCGAACGCCATGCTCGGGCTCGACCCGCCGCTACGAACGTGCGGTTCGATTCCCTTGGCGCGCAGGGCTCGTGACGCGCCGGCGAGCGCAGCGCGTTCGTCGTCAGCGGACTGGGCTCGGCCTTCCGGCGAGTACGAGTGGCCGGGAAAGGTGAAGACGCCGCGCACGTCGAAGCCGAGGCTCGCGATGCCCGCGGCGAGCTCGCCTGCGTCACGCGCCGGGATGCCGGTGCGGTGCTGACCCGAGTCGAGCTCGACGAGGACCTCGACCACCGCAGAGCCGAGCGGCTTGCGCAGCTGGCGCGCGGCCGTCATCGAGTCGCAGCCGACGCCGATGCGCGCGCGTTCCGCGAGGGCCCGCAGGCGCCGCCCAGCCTCGTCGTCGACCCACAAGGGGTAGGCGATGAACACGTCGTCGAAGCCCGCGTCGACGAAGACCTCGGCCTCACCGATCGTCGCGACGGTGATGCCGTGCGCCGCCGCGTCACGCTGCATCGTGGCGATCTCCGGCATCTTGTGCGTCTTGACGTGCGGCCGCAGCGCGACACCGGCGTCACGACCCAGGCTCGCCATGGCGTCGATGTTGCGTTCGAGCACGTCGAGGTCGGCGACGAGGCGGGGCGTGGCGGTCACGAGAACTCCTGACGGTCGGGTGCATTCATTCTGCCGGTCGTCGGGCCGCAATCTTGTGCTCCCTGCGCGGGAAACCGCGGTTCACGTGATGCTCGGCGACGAATCGTGACGTGCGCGGGTGCGTCACCAGTCCGCGCGGGTCGTCTCGTGCTGTCCGTCGAGTTCGGTGAATCCGGCGTCGATGATGCTGACGCGGCCCGGCGTCGCGGCCCAGTGCGCCTCTGTATCGCGCACGATGCGGACGCGGTGGTCGTCGGCCGCCCACCGTGCGCGCTCGTCGGCGCTCATCGATTCCCACGCTCGCTGCGCCGCGTGCGCGCACTGCGCGGCGCTCTTTCCGCTCGTCATCGTGACGAGGGGGCTGAGGCGGACGGTGACCATCGCATCCACGTCCTGCGGGTCGCGCGCGTCGCTCGTTCCATCGTCGGGGTGCGACGGGAGCTGCGTGCCCTCGACCTGCATCTTCTTCAGCTCGGGCGGCAGCGGTGACGTCGGCGCCGGCGTGAACGCACGAGCCTCGGCGCTGCCGTGACGAGCCGTCACCCCGTCGAGGGCTTGCGCGTCACTCCAGCGCTTGCCGCTGCAACGCCTCACGATCTTGCGGATGGCGATGCCGCGCCAGGCGTCGATGGCGTCGAGCATCGCAGTGTCG
This sequence comes from Dermacoccus sp. CCH2-D9, assembly GCF_001556795.1. NCBI lineage: Bacteria > Bacillati > Actinomycetota > Actinomycetes > Micrococcales > Dermacoccaceae > Dermacoccus > Dermacoccus sp. CCH2-D9. Next base: position 480 of record NZ_LSJT01000020.1, on the reverse strand, counting down.
GGGGCGGGCGTCTCGATGCCGCCAGCGGCGCCGTCGTCGTCGGCGCCGCTGGCGGCATCAGAGGACACGACGGGGTGCGCGCGGCGCTCGGCCTCGACGAACAATCCGACGCAGGCCTGCGCGGCCGCGGCGCAGGCGTCGAGTTCGTCCGGTGGCGCGGTCTTCTCGACGCGCAGCGCGATCTGCATCGCCAGAGGCGGGGCGTCGGTCTCGGGCGCGGGTCTCGTCTCACTCACCGCACCATTGTGGTCCAGGGGGCCCGGGGCGCGAAGAATGGCGACGATGCGAGCTGCCCCGTGTCGGACGCCGAGAAGGCCGCGCCCGACGCGTCGGGCGCGGCCTTCGCCGTCACGGCTGGCGGTGCGAAAGTGACCGGGATTCGCGGATGGGATCAGGAATCGCGAAGGTGACCGGAAATCGCAGACGTGCGGAAGCTGTCAACCTGATTGGAGTCACGTGGGGTTGAGTTGGGTGATTTCG
>NZ_LSJT01000002.1:0-24951 GCF_001556795.1 Dermacoccus sp. CCH2-D9 | reverse complement strand
GGCGGGTGCGCGCCGTCGGGCCCGCCGTGGAACGCGCGCGCCGCTGTCGCTGGTGGTGCGTACGCTGACGGCGTGGATCTGGCGATGAGTCTGCGCGATGCGCTCGAACGAGAAGCCTCCGGTACGGCGATCAAGCAGTTGAGTGACGCTGTCACGCGCCTGTCGACCCGGTATCGGGCCGTCGCGGCGGCTGACGAGCCCATTCTCGCGCGCCCCGTCGACGTGCTCGCGTACGCCCACTACCGCATGCCCGCGACGTTCGGTGCGGTGCGTTCGGCGCTGCGCGCCCTCGCCGATTCCGGTGTGTTCGACGCTGATTCGGTGACGTCGATGGTCGACCTCGGCGGCGGCACCGGCGCCGCGGCCTGGGCGGCGGCGGACGTCTTCGAGACGCTGCGCGACATCAGCGTCCTCGACCAGGTGCCGGCCGCGCTCGACCTGGGGCAGCGGCTCGCGCGCGCCAGTGGGGTGCCCGCCCTCGAGCGCACCGTGTGGCAGGAGGGCCGCGTCGGGTCGTGGAACGTGACGGTCGGTGCGCCATCCGGTGGCGGCGCCGATCTCGCGACGGTCTCCTATGTGTTGAGCGAGTTGTCGCCGCAGCAGGCCGATCGCATCGTCGCCGAGGCGACGTCAGCGGCGACGCGCGCCGTCGTCATCGTCGAACCCGGCACGCCGGACGGCTACGCGCGCATCCTGCGAGCCCGCGATCAACTGCTCGAGCAGTCGTGGTCGGTCGCGGCGCCATGTCCGCATCAGGGGGCGTGCCCGTTGCTCGCCAAGACGGAACCGGATTGGTGCCACTTCGCGGCGCGCGTCAACCGTTCGTCGGTGCACCGGCAGATCAAGGGTGGCGAGCTGTCGCACGAGGACGAGAAGTTCTCGTACGTCGCGATGGTGCGTGAGCCCGCGCACGTGGCGCAGGGTGTGCCGTTGCGCGACGGCGTCGATCTGACGCAGCGCCCCAGCGAGCGCGACGCCCGCATCATCCGGCATCCGAAGAAGAACAAGGGGTTCGTCGAGCTGCAGGTGTGCGAGGCGCTCGACGCCTCAGGCCTCGCCGGCCAGGTGCGACGCGCCGTCGTGACGAAGAAGGCCGGCCCGGCCTACAAGCAGGCTCGTGACGCTGGCTGGGGCGACGCCATCGACCTGGGTGCTCGGGGCTGAGGGCTGAAACGTTGCCATGCAGTGTTTCAGCCCCGAATGAGCGTGATGGGGGCCGAAACCCTGCACTGCAGGATTTCGGCCCCCATCGAGAATGCGGCTCAGGCGCTCACGCGTCGTGCGTCGCGATGCCGTAGAGACGGTCGCCGGCGTCGCCGAGGCCGGGCACGATGTAGCCGTTCTCGTTGAGCTTCTCGTCCATCGCACCGGTGACGAGGGTGATGGGCACCTCGATGTGCGACGTCAACTCCTCGAGCTTCGCCAGGCCTTCCGGCGCGGCGATGAGCACGACGGCCGTGATGTCGTCGGCGCCGCGCTCGACGAGGTAGTCGATCGTCGCGGCGAGGGTGCCGCCCGTCGCGAGCATCGGGTCGACGACGTAGACCTGACGGCCCGACAGGTCGTCGGGCAGACGGTTCGCGTACGTCGTCGCCTCGAGCGTCTCCTCGTTGCGCACGAGACCGAGGAAGCCGACCTCGGCCGTCGGCAGGAGCCGCATCATGCCGTCGAGCATGCCCAGGCCGGCGCGCAGGATCGGCACGAGCAGCGGACGCGGCGTCGCGAGCTTGATGCCGCGCGCCGTCGTCACCGGCGTCTCGACGTCGACCTCCTCGACGCGGACGTCACGCGTCGCCTCGTACGCGAGGAGCGTGACGAGTTCGTCGACGAGGCGACGGAACGTCGGGGAGTCGGTTCGCTTGTCACGCAGCGTCGTGAGCTTGTGCGAGATGAGCGGGTGGTCGGCAACGATGACGCGCATGGGACAAACTTAACCCGTGGATCTTCCCGTGGCACCAGCGATCGAGCTCACGTACGACGCGTGGATGGGGCGCGCGCTCGAACTGGCGCGTGAGGTGGGCGCGGCGGGAGACGTGCCGGTCGGAGCGCTCGTCGTCGATCCTGACGGCGAGGTGATCGGCGTCGGCGCGAACCTTCGTGAGGTCGACGGCGACCCGACGGGTCATGCGGAGATCGTCGCGATGCGGCGCGCTGCAGCGTCGCGAGGGTGCTGGCGCCTCGACGGCTGCACCCTGGTCGTCACGCTCGAACCGTGCCTCATGTGCGCGGGGGCAGCCGTTCAGGCGCGGCTGCCGCGCATCGTCCTCGGGGCGTGGGATCGCAAGGCCGGCGCCTGCGGCGGGCTGTGGGACGTCGTGCGCGACTCACGCTCGACCCACCGCATCGAGGTGGTCGGCGGCATCCGTGAGGACGAGTGTTCGGCGGTCCTCAAGGAATTCTTCGCGACCCGACGGTGACGCGCGCAGCGATCAGAGGCGGATGCCGGGGGCGAGGCGGCCCTCGTCCTGCAACCGGCGGAGCGCGGGAACGACGCGGTCGCGGACGCCCGCGGGGCTGATGGTGTTGAGGTAGATCTTCGTGCTGCCCTCGAACCCGGCGAGGTTGGCGATGCGCCACTTGAGCACGACGTGCCAGGGGATCTCGACCTCGCTCATGGACGGCGGACGGTGGTGCCACTCCTCGTTGCACGGCACGTCGGCTCCGGTCGCGGCATGCGCGGCGTGGACGAGGTCGGCCATTGCGTGACGTTCGTCGTCGGTCATGAGCCATGGCTCGCACGTGCCGGACGTCGACCAGATCTCGATGCTCGGGTAGCGGTGGCCGAACCCGGCGAAGGCGATCGCGTGAGCGTTCTCCGCGACGACGAGATCGTGGCTGCGCGCGTAGGCGATGAGTTCCTCGAACACGCGCGGATCGCGACGCGCCGCATCGATGTCGAGGTCGGTCGAGGTGCCGAACTCGTCGATGCCGACGATCTGCTTGTGCAGGTGGTCGAACGACGCGCCCGCCGGCTTGAGCCAGTTCTGGAAGGCCGCGACGTAGCGCACGTGCGGGTTCGTCGCGTACAGCTCGGCCATCGCGTCGATCGTCAGGTCGAGGTATTCGCGGTGCTCGGTCGGCGTCAGGGCGCCTGACGAGGCGAGCTGGTCGCTGCGCGTCGCGCCGTCGACGTAGTGGCGGCGGCCGACGATGACGTCATGGGTGCTCGCGAAGAAATCGCCTGCAGCGTCGAGGAGTTCGGCGTCCGTGGCGACCTCGGCGCGCTTGCCGAGACGCACCCGCGCGAGGCGCAGCAGGTGTTCGCGCCCTCCGTCAGCAGCCTCGTAGGCGCGGCGGCGGGCCTCGATCGCGTCGTCGAACGTGTAGCCGTGGTTGGCCTGCCAGTAGTCGACCGACATGATCTCGAACAGGTTCGGGATGCGGCGGAACTCGGCGACCTGCGACGTCACCTCGGCCGGCGTCAGACCACGCAGTCGGACGAAGCGCGGCGCCTCGGCGGAACCTGCGGCGAGGACGGAGCGCACCTTCTCCGGTGGCGTCTCGAGGTAGCGCTCGGAGCAGAACGCGCAGGACGACGTGAAGTCCTGCGCCACGAGGTCTTTGACATCAGCAGGGACGAGCCCGAGGGGACGGTCGCCGCGGCCGGGCACCGTCCACACCTTCGTACCGCTCAGCGGGTTGACCTGCTTCGTCGTGCCGTCCGCCATCGAGCGGATGAACTCGGTCGGCTGCTGGCTGGCGTCGCGCGTCATGACTCCAGTCTCACCCACGGCGCCGCGCCCCGTCTCCTCTGCGTGCAAGTGCACCTGGGTGCACTTGCACGCAGAGGCGTGGGGCTGCGCGACCGGGCGTAACTCTGCGCACGGTGGCGCGGCCCGTCGACGATCGCGTCAGGGCGCTTCGAGTGTCGCACCGGGCCGCGATGCGGGCGTCAGCGCTGGATCCAGGTGTCCTTCGCGCCGCCGCCGGCCGAGACGTTGACGATCATCGTGCCCGCTGGGGCGACGCGCGTCATCGCTCCCGGTGTCGTGACGGCGACGGTGCGCGAGACGTCCTGCTCGTCCGGGCGCTGCAGCACGAACGCGCGCAGGTCGACGTGGCTCGGCGCGAACGAGCCGTCGACGAGCGTCGGCAGGGTCGACAACGGCACGATGTCCTGCGCGACGAAGCGCTCAGGCGTCTCACGGATCTCCCGACGGCGCGTCTCCAGCTCGTCGGCCGAGCACTCCGGGCCGACGGTGATTCCGCTGCCGCCGTAGCCGTCGATCGGCTTGACGACGAGTTCGTCGAGGCGATCGAGCACCTCCTCGCGGTGGTCCTCGCGGGCGCACAGCAGCGTCGGCACCTGCGCGAGCAGCGGCTTCTCGCCGAGGTAGAAATCGATGATGTCGGGCACGAGCGCGTACGTCGCCTTGTCGTCGGCGAGGCCGTTGCCGGGCGCATTGACGATGGCGACCGCGCCCGCCGCGAGCACGTCACGCAGCGCGTCGCCGAGCGGACGACCGTCCGCGCCCTTCGCTTCGAACAGCTCGGTCTCACCCATGCGCGGGTTGAGCAGGTGCACGCGGTGACGTTCGCCGCCGTCGAGGCGCCACAGCTTGCCGTCGTCGACGACGAGGGCGTCTGCCGTCACGATGGCGGCGCCGACCTGGCCGCTCACGAGGTTCTGCTCGTACCAGGTCGTGTCCGTCGGGCCGGGGGAGACCATGCACAGGCCGATCTCGCCCTCGGCAACGCCACCGTCGACGAGTCTTGCGCTTGCGATGAGCGACTCGTGCAGCAGCCCGTACGTCCGGGTCGGGTGCTCGAGCGTCTCCGCGGGCGGCAGGATCTCGGCGAAGTGGTTCTCGAGCACCTCACGGTTGATGTGCGTCATGCCCAGCCCGCCGGGCATGCGCAGGTTGTCCTCGAGCACCATCCACTCGCCGGACGCGGGCGAGACGAGGTCGAGGCCGCAGATGCCGGCGCGGACGAAGTCGGCGGGCACCCGCTGGCCGTCCTTGGACCAGCCGGGCGAGCGACGCAGCATGTCGGCGTCGACGCGGCCCGCCTTGATGATCTCGCCGGGGCCGTAGACGTCGCGCAGGAAGAGTTCGAGCGCACGGACGCGCTGCTCGGCGCCGGCGCTGAGCTCGGCCCAGCGCTCGGCCGAGATGATGCGCGGCACGATGTCGATCGGGTACGGGCGGTTGCCGTCCTCGGAGTTGATCGTCACGCCGAGCTCGGTCAGGCCCTTGCCGGCCGCTTCGAGGCGGCGCGACACCTCGTCGGGCCCGAGCGTCTCGATGCGCTCGATGACGGCCGCGTAGTCGGGGCGCAGCTCCGCATCGTCGGTGACGGATTCGTCGTGCACGCCCGGGGTCTCGGGTTCGTGCTCGCGGTATTCGCTGAACGCCTCGGGGACGATCTCGCCCTCTGCGCCCTCGTCGTTCGTCGGGTTCGTGCCCTGTGCCGTGGTCATGGGGACGACGTTACGGCAGACGGCTCACGTGCGCTCGCGCACGAAGCGGGACGTGCGTGAGGCCCTTGGGGGCCTTGACGGTAATGCGGAACCCGTCGGGTAGGCGGCGGCGCCAATCCTCGAAGGTCGTGAGTGACGGCCAGCGGTAGTAGCTGGCGTTGAGTGCGACAGTGTCGAAGAGGTTCGCCGCGTAGTACTCGAGGCGCACGCGGTCGGCGACGCCTGCGGGGTAGACGGTGCCTCTCCAGGAGGCGTATGTCCGGCCTGACGTGCCGAGGCGCAGTTCTGCACGGGTGGTCGTGCTCGTGGCGTCAGCATGCCACCGGAGCGCGGCGTGACGTTCGGCCGGGACGTGAATGTGGACGAGATTCGCCGAGGCGGGCGTGAATCGCGGATGTGGACGGAATTCGCCGGTGTGGAGAAATTCGCAGAACGGTCAGTGATGCGTCGGCCCGAGACACGCGAGGAGGGCCAGGCAGAACCTGACCCTCCAAGCGAACAGCTCCATGCGCAACATGGACGCCCCCGTGTCTGCTGCACCGAGCGTGGGAGCCGAGTTCGCGAGGCTCCCACGCCGGAAAGCGGACGAGGGGGAATTACTTCATGACGACGACGGGCGCCTGGCTCTTGCCCTTCTGGGCTTCCTTGGCTTCTTCTTCGGCGCGCTTGACGAGGGCCTGCGGCGGGTGGCCGGCGGACTTGGTGAAGTAGTCGGCGGCGCGGCGTTCGGCGTACATCTTCGCGGCGGCGAGTGCGCCGGTGGAGATGGCGGCGTAGATCGCGGCTTCGATGATGCTGGCGTTCGGGTCCTTCGCGCTGCGCGGGCTCTTGCCGGTCGTCATCTTCCACGTCTTGGTGGCGGTGGTCGTCGCGATCTTGCTGGCGACGATGCCGGCGCCCATGCTCAGCACCTTCCACACGAGGTTGCCCATGGTGTTTCCCCTTACGTGTCGTCGGCCGTCGTGAGGCGTCGTCGAGCCTCGGGCCGTTGATGTCTTGGGTCCATCCTCGCGCGTGCATGTGTCGCTGCGCCAGTCGGCATGGTCATCAGCCCGGTCTGACGGGGGTGGGCGTCGTGGCGGCCGGCTCGTGCACGGGGGATCCGGCGTCGGCGTGAGGTGCGCACGAGCCGGCAGCGGGGATGCCGGAGTGCGAAGCGGGCCGAAGCGTGTCGTCCGTCGGTGGTCGGTGCTAATCTCACGCTCGAACGACAGGGGAGCGCAGTGTGCGCTGAGATCGTGCCGCACCCGGCACCAAACCCTCGAACCTGACCCGGTTAGCACCGGCGGAGGAAGTCGAGTTCTCACTCGTCGCGCGTACGTGCGGGCGACGACGTCCCTCACTGGCCGTGAGGAGGAACGTTCACATGATGTCTCGTGGTGGCCGCGCCGTGCTGGCGCTCGCGTGCGTGGGTGCGCTGGCGGCGTGCAGCGTCGACAACAACTCGTCGGTGTCGAAGTCGAGTTCGGCGAGCGGCTCGGGTGCGTCGGGTTCGGGCGCGTCGAAGACGGTCACGTTGGTGACGCACGAGTCGTGGGCGCCCGACAAGAACGTCATGGCCGAGTTCACGAAGCAGACGGGCTACACCGTCAAGGTCGTGAAGTCCGGTGACGCCGGTGAGCTCGCGAACAAGCTCGTGCTGAGCAAGAACAACCCGCTCGGTGACGTCGTGTTCGGCATCGACAACACGTTCGCCTCGCGTGTCGCGACGAACGACGTCCTCGAGCCGTACAGCCCGAAGGGCGCGCCTGCGTCGGCGTCGAAGTACGAGCTGCCGGACGGCCAGGGCAAGGGGCAGCTGTCGCCGATCGACACCGCGTCGGTGTGCGTCAACGTCGACGACGCGTGGTTCACGAAGAACCACAAGACGAAGCCCGCGTCGTTCGACGACCTCGTCAAGCCCGAGTACAAGAACCTCATGGTCGCGCCGGGCGCGTCGTCGAGCTCGCCGGGCATGGCGTTCTTCCTCGCGACCGTCGGCCACTACGGCCAGGACGGCTGGGAGGCGTACTGGAAGAAGCTCATGGCGAACGGGCTCAAGCTGACGTCGGGCTGGAGCGACGCGTACGAGGTCGACTTCACCGGCAGCGGCAAGGGCAAGCGTCCGATCGTCGTCAGTTACGACAGCTCGCCGGCGTTCACCGTCGACAAGGCGAGCACGTCGACGACGTCGGCGCTGCTCGACACGTGCTTCCGATCGACCGAGTACGCCGGTGTGCTCAAGGGGGCGAAGAACCCCGACGGCGCGAAGGCACTCATCGACTTCATGAACGGTGCGAGCTTCCAGAAGTCGCTGCCCGACTCGATGTACGTCTTCCCCGTCGACTCGAACGTCGAACTGCTCAAGGCGTGGGCGGCGAACGCGAAGCAGCCGACGAAGCCGATCGAGGTGTCGCCCGCCGACATCGACAAGAACCGTTCCGAATGGCTGACGAAGTGGAAGGACGTCACGTCCAAGTGACGCCCGAGCGATGAACGGCACCCGTGATGGTCTGCGTCGCGGCGCACGAGCCCGGGGCGCTCGCGCGCCGTTCGTCATGGCCGCGCTTGCCGTCGTCCCGCTCGTGTTCCTCGCGATCTTCTTCGCGTGGCCCGTCGCAGCGATGGCGGTGCGTGGGCTCGCGCCGGGTGGGCACGTCGATCTGGGCGGATTCACGGACGTCCTGACGCGCCCGCGCATCCTGCGCGTGCTGTGGTTCACCGTGTGGATGGCGGCGCTCGCGACGGCGTGCTCGGTGCTGCTCGGTGTGCCCGTCGCGCACGCTCTGTATCGGCTGCGCGTGCCGGGGGCGGGGGTGTGGCGCGCGCTCGTCGTCCTACCGTTCGTCATGCCGACGGTCGTCGTCGGCGTCGCGTTCCGGTCGCTGTTCGCCGACGGCGGCCCGCTTGCCTGGTTGGGCTGGGACGGCTCGTGGCAGCCGGTGCTGCTCGCGATGGTGTTCTTCAACGTGTCCGTCGTCGTGCGCACCGTCGGGCCGATGTGGGCGTCGCTCGACCCGCGCACGGCGGAGTCGGCGGCGGCACTCGGGGCATCACCGCGGGAGGTCTTCCGGACGGTGACGTGGCCGCAGCTGCGCCCCGCCGTCGTCAGCGCCGCGAGCGTCGTGTTTCTGTTCTGCTCGACGGCGTTCGGCATCGTCCTCATGCTCGGTGGCCTGCGCTACTCGACGCTCGAGACGGAGATCTACTCCCTCACCGTCGAATTCCTCGACCTGCGAGCCGCGGCGGTGCTGTCGGTGACGCAGTTCGTCCTCGTCGCGGCGCTGCTCGTCGTCAGCGAACGCTCGCGCATCGGGCGTCATGACGAGCGGGTGCGACGCGGCGTGACGCAGCAGACGGCGCTGCGACGTCCTGGGCGCGGTGACGTGGCTGCCCTGACGCTCACCGCCGCCGTCGGGGCGCTCATCCTGGCGCCGCTGGTGACGCTGCTCGTGCGCTCGCTGCGTTCCGATGGCGGCTGGACCGTGCAGCACTATCGCGGATTGGGTGACCTCGGGGTCGTCGGTGCGCTCTCGCAGAGCTGGCGCATCGCGATCGACGCTGCGTTGCTCGCGCTCGTGCTGGGGGTGTGCGTCAGCGTCGTCGTGTCGTGGCGCGCGGCGAGCCCGACGGGGCGGCGTGTCGTCCGGCTGCTCGACGCGGCGTTCATGCTGCCGCTCGGCGTCTCGGCCGTGACCGTCGGTTTCGGTTTCCTCATCACGCTCGACCGGCCGCCTCTCGACCTGCGTTCGTCGTCAGCGCTCATTCCGATCGCGCAGGCGATGGTCGCGCTACCGCTCGTCGTGCGCACGCTGACGCCCGTGCTGCGCTCGCTCGACCCACGTCCGCGCGAGGCGGCCGCCGCGCTCGGGGCCTCGCCGGTCCGGGCATGGATGACGGCGGATCTGCCGGTGCTGTGGCGACCCTTCGTCGCGGCAGCCGGGTTCGCGCTCGCGGTTTCGCTCGGCGAGTTCGGCGCGACGGCCTTTCTCGCGCAACCTGATTCGCCGACGTTGCCCGTCGTCATCTACCAGCTGATCGGGCGCCCCGGCGACGCCAACTTCGGTGGCGCGATGGCAGCGTCCGTCGTGCTCGCAGCCGTGACTGGCCTCGTCATGGTGGCCGTCGACAAGATCGGCGGCGTCGCCGCAGGGAGGATGGGCTGATGGTGGGACGACCCAGGCGAGGCGACGCCGGTCCGGCGTGGGCTGGTGGGACGCCGGTCGGTGAAGAGCGGGCCAACGGGATGCCGTCTGGTGGCGAGAGGTCCGACGGGTTGCGAGCCGGTGGGACGCGGTCCGAGGGGATGACGTCTGGTGGCGAGCGGGCCGATGGTGAGCGGGCCGCGGAGGCGGCGCGCGGGCTCGTCGTCAGCGGCGCCCGCGTGACGTTCGCCGGCCAGGAGTCACCGGCGCTCGACGACGTCGATGTCACCGTCGACGCCGGGCGCGTGCTCGCCGTCCTCGGCCCGAGCGGCTGCGGCAAGTCGACGCTGCTGCGCGCCGTCGCAGGCTTGCAGCGTCTCGACGCGGGGCGCGTCAGCTTCGACGGCGACGACGTGACGCGCGTGCCGACGCACAAGCGCGACTTCGCGCTGATGTTCCAGGACGGCCAACTGTTCGGGCACCTCGACGTCGCCGCGAACGTCGCCTACGGGCTGGCGCGACGTGGTGTGGGGCGCGCCGAGCAGGCCGCACGCGTCGGGCAACTGCTCGACCTCGTCGGGCTGCCTGGCTACGAGAAGCGTTCTCCCGCAACGCTTTCCGGCGGTCAACAGCAGCGTGTGGCGCTCGCGCGGGCCCTCGCGGTGCGACCGCGGTTGTTGCTCCTCGACGAGCCGCTCTCGGCCCTCGACAGAGGCCTGCGCGAGCGGTTGTCGACCGATCTGCGGGCCATCCTCACCGCCGAGAACGCGACCGCACTGTTCGTCACGCACGATCACGGCGAGGCGCTCACCGTCGCCGACGACATCGCCGTCATGCGCGACGGACGCATCGTCCAGCACGGTGCCGCGCCTGAGGTGTGGGCCGTGCCGTCCGACGAAGACACCGCCGATTTCCTCGGCTTCACGACGACCCTGGACCCCGACGAGGCGACAGCGGTGGGCCTCGCGCCGGGGCGTTGGAAGTTGCGTCAGAGTGCCCTACGGGTGGTTGCGACAGGAACGGCGTCCGGCTCCTCTTCGGGAGACGGTGTCGCAATGCGTGACGCCGGGGCGACGCATGGTTCCTCGTGGGGCGAAGCGGCCGGAGCGCGTGACGCCCGGGCCCCCCGCGCGCTGGCGGCGAGCATCGTGCACAGCGCGGTGGCGGACGAGTTGACGCGCGTGAGCGTCCGGCTCGATGCGCTGCCCATGCTGGAGCTGGCTGCTGTGGCCTACCCCGGCGACGTCGAACCGGCCGCGCTCGAGCCCGGCGCCCGCGTCGGCGTCGTGCTCGACGCCTCCCAGGGCGTGCAGTTCACCCACTGACGATTCCCGGGCAACATCGCGCGTCAGAGCTTGCGGACCGTCAGGCTCTGCGCGATGCGTCCGACGGGGCCGTGGATGTCGTGCAGTGACGTCATCGTGACGCCGAGCCCGCTCTCGCCCATCGCGACGGTGGTGTCGAATCCCGTTGCGGTGGGGTCGGGTTGGCGGAAGAGATGCACCGTCAAATCGACGTTGGGGTACATCCACTCGCGCGGATCGACGCGGACGGCGATGCCGTTGGCGCCGTCGATGACGGAGAGGAAGTGCGTCGTCGGGGTGATCTGTTCACCCATGACGATCGGCAGCTGCGTGCGCAGCCAGACGCGGTGTCGGCCCGGCACGTAAGGTTCGGCCTCGTAACCGTCGAGGGAGTGGATGAAGCCGCCCGGCCACATGCTCGACATGCTGTAGGGGGTGCATTCTTCGAGGGGCGGCATGGTGGGCACGTCGGCGCCCGCCACCGGTGAGGAATCCTGCTTCGACAGACGCCACGCGCGCCCGACGATAATGGTTCGTCCGTCGACGCTGAACGTGGCTTCGACGAGTTCGATCGTGCGGCCGGGGCGGATCGTGCGCACCGACACGAGCGTCGGACGCAGCGGGATGAAGCCGAGGACGTCGAAGGTGATCTTCGCAAGCTGCATGTCGTCGCGCGGCTCGTGCTGTTCGATGCAGTGCACCATGAGCCCTGCCGACGCGGCGAGGTGCTGCTCGCCCTCGTTCCAGGCGCCCTGCACGTGGATCGTCGGATCGAACAGGCGCGCGCCCTCGGGGGCTCCTTCGGGGGTCTCGAGGCGGGGGATGAAGTAGGTGTCGACGTCCTCGCGCGGCGTGAACGCAGGAAGCTCAGGTGCATCAGCTGGCATGCCCTCACCCTACCCATCTGGTGTGACCTGGATCGCTTCGGTGGCGGCGCCGCGTACCCATCTGCGATTCCTGTCCACATTCAATGGCTCGAGTGGGTCAGACGCGCGTGGAGCCTGGCCCAGGCAGCTGCGGCAGGGGGAGGGTCTCGAGCCACTCGGCGATGAGGGCGCCCACGGGTTCGACGCCGGCTGCGGCAGCCACCTCGTCCGCGAGCCGCACGAACTGCTGCGTCGTCACCGTCTTGCCGGTGTTCTCGGCCACCCATCGCTGCAGCAGCGTGAAGAACGCGGCGTCACCCATCGTCAGGCGCAGGGCGTGCAGCGTCAGCGCTCCGCGCTTGTAGACGCGGTCGTCGAACATGTCCTTCGGGCCCGGATCGTGCAGGCGCAGATCCTTCGGCAGCCGCGACAGGCGCAGCCACGCCTCGCGCGCCCGCTGGTCGGCGCTCCCGAGATGGATCTCCTCGCTCCACAGCCACTCGCTGTAGCAGGCGAAACCCTCGTGGAGCCAGATGTCCTCCCACGACGCCGCCGTCACGGCGTTGCCGAACCACTGGTGCGCGAGTTCGTGCGCGATGAGGCGCTGCGCGTCCCAGCCGCGGTTCGCGAAGTTGGAACCGAACGTCGACAACGTCTGCGACTCGAGGGGGATCTCGAGCGGGTCGTCGGTGATGACGGCCGTGTACGAGGCGAAGGGGTACGCGCCGAAGCGCGAGGAGAAGAAATCGATCATGTGCAGCTGGTCGGAGAACGCCTCTCGGACCGGCTCACGCAGACGAGGCGGGAAGACGAGGCGGACGTCCGTCGGCTTCGCCTGGATCTGACGGGTCTGGTACGGCCCGATCTGCAACGTCGCCAGGTACGGAGACATGGGTGCTGTGCACTCGTACGTCCACGTCGCACGTCGGCCCGTGTGACGGCGGCGCAGCAGAGTGCCGTTGGCGACGACGTGGTACTCGGCATCCGTCGTCACGGCGAAGCGGTAGACGGCCTTGTCCGCGGCACGGTCGTTGCACGGGAACCACGTCGGCGAACCGTGGGGCTGCGACGCGACGATGACGCCGTTCTCCAGCTCCTCCCAGCCCGCGTCGCCATCGGGCCCGCGCATCGGACCGGGCGAACCTTTGTAGGCGACGGTGACGGTGAAGCGCGCGCCCGGCGCGAGCGGCTGCGCGAACCGGATGAACAGCCGCGAACGCTCCTGGCCGAACCGCGCCATCTTCGCGCCCGACACCGTCAGCTTCGCGACCTTGAGCCGGTGATGCAGGTCGAGTTCGATCCGGCGCACCCCGCCGTCGACGAGCGAGGCCTCCGGCACGTCGTCGACGATGCGGCAGGCGAGCACGGCCGTGGCGTCGAGACGGTTACCGGCGGGCGTGTAGTCGAGGGTCAGATCGTAGGAATCGACGCCGAACGCCAGATCGCCGTGACCCGGGACGTAGGGGTCGGCGCCGCCGCTCGGAGTGCTGCTGAACATCAGGAATCGCTTTCGGGTCGTGCGGTTGGCGTGGCGTCGCGTCCCTCGAAGGAGGCGCCGTTCGTGACGGGCTGCCCGTCGCCGGGGTGTTCGTCGGATGCTACCGGTGAGGACGGTTCGTCGTGGAACTCGACGTGGGTCGCGCCCTGCGAAGTGCGCGCCGCTTCGTCATCGTGCGCGACGGCGTCGTCGGTTTCCATCTCGCCGCCGTCGCGGCGGGCGTCGGCGGGGTTCTCGTCCTCGATCCACGGGCCGATGGGATTGCCGAGCCAGCGGGTCTTGTCAGGCACGCTCTCGCCGCGCATGACGAGGGACGTCGGCCCGACGGTCGCGTGTGTGCCGATCTTCGCGGCGGGCAGGACGACGCTGTTCGGGCCGAGCGTCGCGCCGGTGCCGAGGGTGACGGTGTCCATCGCGAGGATGCGGTCGTGGAACAGATGAGTCTGCACGACACAACCCGAGTTGACGCAGGCGCCGTCGCCGAGGCGGATGAGGTCGGCTTCGGGCAACCAGTACGTCTCGCACCACACGCCGTGGCCGATCTTCGCTCCCATCGCGCGCAGCCACAGGTTGAGCACCGGCGTGCCGCCGTTGGCGCGGATGAGCCAGGGCGCGGCGACGACCTCGGTGAACGTGTCGGCGAGTTCGTTGCGCCACACGAACGAACTCCACAGCGGGTATTCGGTGACGCGCAGGCGCCCGACCAGTAGCCACTTCGCGATGACGGCGGACGCCCCGCCGAGCGCGCCGAAGCCGACGAGCACGAATCCTGCCGTCAGCGCCGCCAGCCACCACGAGTGCGTGTCGGCGACCCACAGCATCGTCAGCGCTGCACCGGCGATGAGCGCCGAGTGCAGCGACTGCGGGATGATCCGCAGCGCCTCGACGACGGCGCGCGCGACACGCAGCTTTGTCGGCGGCGCGGTGGTACGGGAGGCGTCCGTCTCACCGGCCTGGCGGCGCAGACGTTGCGGCGGCGAGCCGAGCCAGCTCGTGCCCTTCTTCGCCGCCCCGCGTGCGGGCGCGGCCGACAGTACGGCGACGAGGCCGCGCTTCGGCACCTTGCGCCCGGGCGCGGCCATGCCCGAGTTGCCGATGAAGGCACCCTTGCCGACCTTGACGGGCGCGATGCGAATCCAGCCGCCGCCGAGTTCGTAGTTGGCGACGAGGGTGTCGTCGGCGAGGAACGCGCCCTCGCCGACGTCCGCCATCTTCGGCAGCATGAGCACGGTCGAGGCCTCGACCTCACGTCCGATCTTCGCGCCGAGCGCGCGCAGCCAATTAGGCGTCAGCGTGCTCGAGTAGAGCGGGAACAGCCAGGTGCGGGCCTCGTCGAGGATGCGCATTGTCGTCCACGCGCGCCAGCCCTGACCGCCGTGAATCGGGTGGTGGCCGGCGACGAGGCCGCGGCCGAGGGCGCGCACCGCAGCCAGGATGACGAGTGCCGTGACGACGAAACCGACGAGCGTCGCCGGGATGACGCCGATCGCGCCGATGCGGGCGATGTCCGCGACCGAGTCGGCGTGACGCAGCCAGGGCCACAGCACGGCCAGCCCGGCCGCCGAACCCACCGATGGGATGAGCGACGCGGCGATGCCCGTCGCGCCGTACGCGACGAGCCAGATCGGCTTGTTCGGCGGCGCCTGCTCGTCCCACGGGCCGCGTGCGGTGCCGATGTGCTCGGCAGGCGCCCCGGACCAGAGCTGATCGGCGGGCACCCGACCGAACACGCCCGAACCGGGAGCGATCTCCGCGCGCTTGCCGACGCGGGCGCCGGGCAGCAGCGTCGAGCGCGTGCCGACGCGGGCGTTCGGTCCGACCTCGATGCGTCCGAGATGGAACGTGTCACCGTCGATCCAGTGCCCGCGCAGCTCCACCTCGGGCTCGATCGAGCAGCCCTTGCCGAGCGTGAGGAAGCCGGTGACGGGCGGCAGGCTGTGCAGGTCGACGTGCTTCTTGATGTCGCAGCCGAGCAGGCGGCCGTAGAACTTGACGAGCGGCGCACCGGCGAGGTTGGTGGCGCCCAGTTCGTCGGCGATGCGTTCGGCGAGCCAGACGCGCAGGTGGGTGCGTCCACCGCGGCTGTACGCGCCCGGCGTCACCCCCGCGAGGATGGTGCGGGCGAATCCGGCGGCCAGCAGCATCCGCCCCGGCGGGGCGACGAACAGCACCCAGCCCACGAGGATCCACCACCAGCTCAGCGTCGGCACCCACGTCATGCCGGAGGCGTGCGCGAGGTTCGCGCCGGCACCCAACCACGTCAGCCAACGCAGCGCCGAGAACTGGCGTACAGCGAGCGACGCGACGACCTGCAACGTCTGCGTGCTGCGGCGCACCTTGACGACGTTGTCGTTCAATCGCCCGGTGGGAGAGGACATCTGGTCGATCGTCGCGGCGAGTTCGGTGATCGAGTTCGCCTCGTAGACGTCGGCGACGGTGATCTCCGGGTTCGTCTCACGCAGCCGCGCGACGAGCTGCGCCGCCGTCAGCGAGCCGCCGCCGAGGTCGAAGAAGTTGTCGTCCGGCGACGTCGGGGGAGTGCCCAGGATGCTGGCGAACAGCTCCTGCAGCCGCGCCGCCGTGCCCGTGAACGTCTCGCCGTCGCCGTCACCCATCGGGATCTCGAGGGGCCATGGCAGCGCATCGCGGTCGATCTTGCCGGAGGTGCGCGTCGGCAGCGTGTCGACGACGGCGAGCTGCGGCACGAGCGCCGCGGGCATCGTCTCGCGCAGGTGCGCGGTGGCGGCCTTGCGGTCGAAGCCGTCCTTGACGGTGAGGTAGCCGACGAGCAGCTTGTTGCCCGTCTCCGAGGTACGCACCGCCGCAGCCGCACCACTGACGTGCGGCAGTTGCAGCAGCGCGGAGTCGACCTCGCCGAGCTCGATGCGTCGGCCGTTGAGTTTGATCTGGTCGTCGGCGCGGCCTTGGAACGTCAGACCGATCGGATCGTTGACGACGATGTCGCCGCTTCGGTACGCGCGATCCCACCCGAGCGTCGGCATCGGCGCGTACTTCTCCGCGTCCTTGGCCGGATCGAGGTAGCGCGCGAGGCCGACGCCGCCGATGATGAGCTCGCCCGCCTCACCCTGCGGCACGGGGTTGCCCTCGGAGTCGACGACGGCGAGATCCCACCCGTCGAGGGGCAAGCCGATGCGCACGGGTGGCTCACCCGTCAGCTGCGCGGCGCAGGCGACGACGGTCGCCTCCGTCGGGCCGTAGGTATTCCACACCTCGCGGGCCTCGGTCGCGAGACGGGCACCGATCTCGGGCGGGCACGCCTCGCCGCCGAGGATGACGAGGCGGACGTCCTTGATCGCCTCGTGCGGCCACAGCGCGACGAGCGTCGGCACCGTCGAGATGATCGTGATGTCGTTCGCCGTCAGCCACGGCCCCAGATCCATGCCCGACTTCACCAGGCTGCGCGGTGCGGGCACGAGGCAGGCACCGTAGCGCCACGCGAGCCACATCTCCTCGCAGCTCGCGTCGAACGCGACGGACAGACCCGCCATGACGCGATCACCCGGCGCGATGGGTGCGTTCTGCAGGAACAGGTTGGCCTCGGCGTCGACGAACGCCGCAGCGTTGCGATGCGTGACGGCCACGCCCTTCGGCTTGCCCGTCGAACCCGAGGTGAAGATGATCCACGCGTCGTCGGTGAGGGCAGGGTCGCCGGTGCGCACGTCGTCATGCGCCGCGGCGTCGTCGGCGTGCGGCGCGCGGGGGCTGATGACGAGGTCCTTGCCGATGATGGCGGCGACGTCGGCCTCGCCGAAGACGGTGTCGGCGCGCTCGTCGGGGTCGTCGAAGTCGACCGGCACGTACGCGCAGCCCGCGACGAGCGTCCCCGCGATCGCGACGTACAGATCAAGGGTTCCCGACGGGATGCGGATGCCGATGCGCTCACCCGAACCGATGCCCAGCTCGTGCAGGGCGTCGGCGAACTGCTCTGCGGCCTGGGCGAATTCGGCGTACGTCAGCACGTCCTGGCCGTTGTCGACGGCCGGGTCGTCCGGGTGCGCGGCGACGCTCGCGCGCAGGATGTCGACGAGTGTGCGCGGCGCGGGAGCCAGATCGCCACGCAGCAACGGGTCGCGGGTTCCGGATGGCTCTGGCTCCGCAGCCTCCGGCTCGGTGGGAACAGGGGCTTGAGGCGTCGTGTCGTCGGGGCGCGTCATGCTCACGGATCCTGCCGTCGAGGTGTGGTGACACCTCATCGTAATGGGCAACGCTCCTCCCGACGGGTGTCCCCCGCGCACGCGCGATGCGTCGCGCCGGCTGCCGTCCCATCCACATGGCTGCGGGTCTACTCGTCCGTAGGGAGAGACGCGACGTCCCACCCGGCGGTGCGGGTGCCCCCTGCCGCCGCGCATGGGAGAAACTAGGCGCATGAGCATCGGCATCCTGACCTCTGGCGGCGACTGCCCCGGCCTCAACGCCGTCATCCGTGGCGCGGTGATGAAGGGCGATAAGATCTATGAGCAGGAGTTCGCCGGCATCCGTGACGGGTGGCGCGGCCTCATCGTCGACGACGTGTTCTCCCTTCCACGCCGTCGCGTGCGTGGGCTGTCCAAGGAGGGGGGCACCATCCTCGGCACCTCCCGAACGCACCCCTACAACGGCATCGACGGCGTCGGAGGCCCCGACGCGATCCGCGCCGTCATGGAACGGCACAGCATGGAGGGGATCATTGCGATCGGAGGCGAGGGCACGCTGTCGGGTGCCGCGCGTCTCGCCGCTGACGGGCTGCCCGTCGTCGGCGTGCCGAAGACCATCGACAACGACCTGTCGGGCACCGACTACACCTTCGGTTTCGACACCGCCGTCTCCATCGCGACCGAGTCGATCGACCGACTGCGCACGACGACGGAGGCGCACCACCGCTGCATGGTCGTCGAGGTCATGGGCCGTCACGTCGGCTGGATCGCACTGCACGCAGGGCTCGCGAGCGGCGCCCACGCCATCCTCATCCCCGAGGTGTCGGTGACGCTCGCGCAGATCACCGAGTGGGTACTGCTGACGCAGGCGCGCGGGCGTGCACCTGTCGTCGTCGTGTCCGAGGGGTTCCAGCTGAAGAACGACAAGGGCGAGCTCGAGGACATCGCGGCCGAACGTGGCCTCGACGCCGCCGGGCGCCCGCGCCTCGGTGGCATCGGTGAGGCGCTCGCACCGCTCATCGAACGCTCAACCGGCATCGAGACGCGCGCCGCGACGCTCGGCCACCTGCAGCGCGGCGGCGTGCCGACGGCCTACGACCGCGTGCTGGCCACGCGCTTCGGGCACGCCGCCATCGACGCCGTCATGCAGCGCAAGTGGGGTCAGATGGTGGCGCTCTCGGGCATCGACATCGTGACGGTGCCGATGGCCGAGGCGACGAAGGAGCTCAAGACCGTCCCGCGCAAGCAGTGGGACGAGGCAGCCGTCCTGTTCGGGTGATCGACGGTGCATGAGACGCGCTGGGCGCGCGCCGTCCGGCGTGGGGGCCAGTACCTCGGCGCCGGTGACGGGGGTGCGGGCGGCCGCGACGGCCTCGTCGTCATCGTCGTGTTCGCCCCTGTCAGCCACGTCGACGCGGTGCGTGACGCTGCGGCGCGGGCCGGGGCGGGTGCGATCGGCGACTACCGCGCGTGCTCGTTCAGCGTCACCGGCGAAGGGCGCTTCGAACCGCTCGCCGGCGCGCAGCCCCACATCGGCGCCGTAGGGCGCCCCGAGGTCGTGCAGGAGCAGCGCATCGAAGTCGTGTGCCCGCGGCGCGACGCCGTGCGGGCGCTCGACGCCATGCTCGCCGCGCACCCGTACGAGGAACCGGCCTGGCACGCCTACCGTGCGCTGTCGCGGGAGGATCTTGCGAGGTGATCGCTGCGCGTGATGCGGCGTGGCGGCCTCGCATGGCGCGCTGCGGTGGCCTCGCGTGATGCAGGATGGCGACTGGCGAACAGGGAGGCACGCAGTTGCGCGCCTACGTGTGAGTGACCTGCCATCCGGCGGGCGTCTCCTGCGGCGCCGGGCCGGCGAGCACCCAGACCCGTCAGGGCCACAGCCAGCAGTAGACGTGCTTGCCCTCGTCGCCGGCCGTCAGCGCGAGCGCGACGAACTGGGCCAGGAACTCGCCGAGTTCACGTGGGTCGGCCTCCCACTCGTCGGCGTCCTCGGGTGCTTCGACGGCGGCCCATTGGGCGGCGAGGTCGCCGAACGGCCCCTCGCGCGTCGACATGAGCGCGACGAATCCCGGGTCGACCTGCAGGACGAACTTCTGCTCGTCGTCACTCGTCGCGACGAGCGCGGGCCAGCCGTTCGTCACGAACTCCTCGACGGGCACGCCCGTCAACAGCTCGTTGAGGTAGCCGAGCGCGAGGCCCGGATCGACGACCTGGGAGGGGACGACGTCGTACTCGACTGCCGGAGCGTCGGATTCGTCGTCGAACGGGATCGAGCGCACGCCCGTCTCGAGGTTGACGAGCGCCGCGGCCTCCTCGTCGGACGCGGCGGCGAAGTAGTCGATCTGCAGAGCCATGCCTGCATTATCACCCGCGGTGACATCGCGCGGGAGTGATGTCGTCGGCGGCCAACGCGTCGACGAGCATCGCGAGCGCCGCGGTGTACGTCGCCATGACGGCGGTGTCGGCGACGCGCCGCAGCCTGCTGTGCGGCAGCAGTTGTCGGGTGACGATGAGGGCGTCGCTCGCGAGGAAGATGGCCCCGCCGCGGGCGGTACGGGCGTCGTCCTGGGCGAGCATGGCCATGGCGACGAGGAGCGCCCCGTAGGTCGCGACGACAGGGTCGGGCAGTGCGGACGATGGCGCGTCGGGCGTGCGAGGCTCGGCGGCGCTCGGCTGAACCCTGGCGGCGTCCGGGTTGTGAGCGGCGCTCGGAGCGCTGTCGTCCGGCACGATCGACGAGACGGAATCGCGCCGGGCGGCAACGTGATCGACCACGGCGAGCGCGGCGAGCGTCGTCACGCCGACTGCGATCGTGCGCGGCGTGAAACGCTGGCCGCGCGTGCGCATGACGGTGAGCAGGCCGAGCTGCTGTACACCGAATGCGGCCGCGCCGCGACGCAGATGACGGCGAGCCGCCGCGCCCTCGCTGCGCGACTCGGCGAGCATGAGGTGGTCGCCGATGGCCGAGCCGGTGAGGGCGACGAGCAGCGTGCCGGTGGTACGACGGCGACGCGGGGTCCACGCCCCCGGGCGAGTCGCGACGTCGAGCGCGGCGAGCGGTGCGACGAGATGCTTGGTGACGGCGTGGAGGCGATCGTCGGGCAACGGAGCCCCGAGGCTGGTCGTCGCAGCGACGACGACGTATGCCGCGGCCGAGGGGCGCGTCGCCGCGAGGCGAGCGATGGCAGGGCGCGTGGACGCGCGGGGAAGTGAGGCGATTGCGCGGCCTGCCGAACGGTGGCGCAGAGGACGCAGTTTCATACCCGCTCACCGTGCGTCATCGTCATCTCTCCTTGAACTCGGGTTCGGTCTCGGGGCGCGTCAGCGCCGTTCTCGTCCCCTCAGCATCGCAGCTTCGCGATGGCCTCGCGGTGGATATCGACCCCGCGGGCGTGGATAACGGGCAGGCAGCTTCGCGGGGCGGGTTCTGTGTCGCCGGAGTGAGCACGAGGTGGCGAGCTCAGGTTTGCCTGCACTGGTTGGCGCATCTCGCTGCGCGGCCGCATGATCGGCGCATGAATCGCCTGCCCGAACCGCTCGACGAGGTGCTCTTCCCCGCCGAGCTGTTCCGCCCCGAAAGCGTCGACAAGCCCGCCGCGGACGACGGCGTCGTCGCCAACTCACGCCTGACCGCAACGCTCGGCGCCTCGCTCGTCCTCATCCTGGGCGCCGTCGGCGTCACCTTGCTCGACGTCGAGGGGCTCATCGAGTGGCATGCGGGGCTGGGCATCGCCGCGGGCGTCGTCGTCCTCGTCAAGCTGACCTCCACCGGCTACCGGCTCGTGCGTTACTACACGCGCGACGGCCGCTACGTCGCGTCAGGGCCACCGTTCATCGTGCTGCGACTGCTTGCGCCGCTGCTCGTGGTGCTCACTGCGAGCGTCATCGGCACTGGCGTCGTGACGCTGTACGAACCGGACACGATCTGGCTGACGCTGCACGAGGCGTCGTTCTGGGGGTGGATCATCTGCGCCGCGACGCACGTCCTCGCCTACGTGTGGCGGCTGCCGAAGGTCATCGCAGCCCCGCGCGGTCAGCGCCCACGCCCTCGGACGACGCCCGCGGTCACGGCCGTCGTCGCGATCGTCACCCTCGCACTGGCCGTCGGCTTCGCGGTGTGGTTCGTCATGCAGATGCCCGCTCTGCCCGTTGGGTGACGACGCCGGCCGGCCCGTCGTGGGCGACGAGCCGGCCTCGAAGGTGGACGAAAATCGCCGATGGGGACGAAAATCGCAGTTGGGGACGGCGGCGCGGTGGTCAGGGGGTCGTGATGGTGCCTCCGTGCGGCATGGCGGCCACGGCGTCGCGCAGTTCGGCCTCCGTCGCGCGGTAGGGGCGCAGGGCGTCCGCGGGGACGCGGCCGAGGCGTCCTGAGCGGAAGTCCTCGAACGCCGCCATGACCTCCGCCTTCGTGTTCATGACGAAGGGACCGTACTGCACGACGGGTTCCTTGATGGGGCGACCGCCGAGCAGCAGCACCTCGAGCGACGGGGTCTCGACGTCCTGGCGGGCGTCGGCGGTCAGCGTCATGAGGTCACCGGCGCTCGTGACGATCGTCTGACCCGCCGAGATGGGCCGGGGCGACGAACCGTCAGCGGGCGTGCTGCCGATGGTGCCCGAACCGGACAGGACGAACACGAGGCCGTTGTAGGACGCCTCCCACGGGATGTCGGCGCGCACGCCGGCAGGGATCGTCGCGTGTGCCATCGTGATCGGCGTGTGCGTGCTGCCCGGGCCGCGGAAGCCGCCGATGGAGCCGGCGATGATGCGGATGAGCGCGGCACCGTCGTGCGTCGTCACGAGCTCGGAGTCCGTGCCGTCGATGTTCTGGTATCGCGGGTCGGCGAACTTCTGCGCGGCCGGCAGGTTGACCCACAGCTGGATGCCGTGGAAGAAACCGCCCGAGACGACGAGCTCGGCCGGGGGCGTCTCGATGTGCAGCACGCCCGAACCGGCCGTCATCCACTGGGTGGCGCCGTTCTCGATCATGCCGCCACCCCCGTGCGAATCTTGGTGCTGGAAGCGCCCGTCCATGATATAGGTGACGGTCTCGAAACCGCGATGCGGGTGCCAGTCGGTGCCCTTCGGCTCGCCCGGGGCGTAGTTGACGGCGCCCATCTCGTCCATGTGGACGAAGGGGTCGAGCTCGTCGTGAGGGATGCCGGCGAAGGCGCGCGTGACCGGGAAACCCTCGCCCTCGTACCCCTTCGGGCCGGCCACGTGACGGGTGACGCGGCGCTCGCGGGCCGTGGCCGCGGGTGCGGCGAGGCGCGGCAACGTGAGCGTGTCTGCGGTGACGGCGGGCATGTGATCCTCCTGGCGATCGGTTGCCTGGTTCAACCTAGTTTACATTTCAACTATTCCGCCTGGCGGGGTGGGTGAGGTGGACGGCCGCCACCGCGGTTTCGCCCGTGGTCGACGACGTCAGGCGAACAGTTGGTGAACATCATGCGCAGGGGGCGCTGGGGGCACCCAGGGGGTGGCCAGCCTGCGCACAATGAGGCGCTGTCCTTCCTGCAGCGGCGACGTGCCCCAGGCCGAGCGTCCGCCGAACACTTCGAACCTCGAGGAACCTCATGACCAACCGCATCGCGCGCACCTGTGCCCTCTCCGGTGTGCTCGCACTCGCCTTCGCCGGTACCCTGACGCCTGCCGCGAACGCCGCCACCGTCGTTCCCACGCTCGACGCCGACCTCACGCCCGTCACGCTGCTCGGCACCAACGATTTCCACGGTCACTTCACGAAGGACTTCGCCTGCACCGTCGCCTCGGCCGAGCAGGAGTTCCCGGGTTCGGCGTTCATCTCGGCCGGTGACAACGTCGGCGGTTCGCCGTTCGAGTCGGCCTCGCAGGACGACAACCCGTCGATCGACTACCTCAACGCCCTGAAGCTGCAGGTCTCCTCCGTCGGCAACCACGAGTTCGACAAGGGCTTCGACGACCTGACCGGTCACGTCCAGTCGCGCGCGCAGTGGACCTACCTCGGTGCCAACGTCTACGAGAAGGGCACGACGACGCCCGCGCTGCCCGAGTACAAGGTGCTCGACGTCAACGGCGTCAAGGTCGCCGTCGTCGGTGCCGTCACGACGGACACGAAGAACATGGTCGGCGCCGACGGCATCGCGAGCATCGACTTCGGTGACCCCGTGGCCGCCGTCAACCGTGTCGCCGCGAAGCTGAAGGACGGCGACCCGTCGAACGGTGAGGCCGACGTCGTCGTCGCCGAGTACCACGAGGGTGCGCCGGAGGGCGGCAGCGCGACGCTGGAGCAGATGGAATCCGCGAGCCCCGTCTTCAAGAACATCGTGACGAAGACGAGCGCGAACGTCTCTGCGATCTTCACCGGCCATACCCACCAGCTGTACGACTGGGACGCTCCCATGCCTGACGGCGACGGCACGCGCCCGATCATCCAGACCGACTTCTACGCGCACAACCTGGGCATCCTCAACCTCGGCTACGACAAGGCCTCGGGGAAGGTGAAGCAGTACTCCGTCGTCAACCGCAAGGTCACGGCGCCGACGGACGCCTGCGCGTCGCTGCCCGCCTACACTGCGGCGGCCTCCATCGTCGACTCGGCGAACGCGCGCGCCGCGCAGATCGGTCAGCAGGTCATCGCGCAGGCCACGGGCCCGATCACCTCGGCGCTCAAGCCCGACGGCTCGCGCGACGACCGTCTCGCCGAGTCGAACCTGTCGAACGCCATCGCGCAGAGCTACGTCGACTCCCTCAACGCGCCCGGTCGCCCGGGCAGCGTCGAGATCGGCATCATGAACCCCGGCGGCGTGCGCGCCGACCTCGTCCCCGACGCCGCGGGCAACCTGACGTTCGCGCAGGCCGCGGCCGTCATGCCGTTCAACAACACGGTCGCGACGCGTGAGATCTCGGGCTCGACGTTCGTCAAGCTCCTCGAGCAGCAGTGGCAGCCCGACGGCGCCTCCCGCCCGTTCCTCAAGATGGGCCTGTCGAGCAACGTCACGTACACGTTCGACGAGACCAAGCCCGCGGGCTCGCGCATCACCAGCGTCATGGTGGGCGGCAAGCCCATCGACCCGGCGGCGAAGTACACCGTCGCGTCCAACTCCTTCCTCATGGCCGGCGGCGACAACTTCACCGCCCTCAACGAGGGTGGCCCGATCTCCGACTCCGGTCTCATCGACCAGGGCCTGTTCGTCGAGTGGCTCAAGGCGCACAGCCCGGTGAAGCCGTCGTACGCCAAGCAGTCGCTGTCCATCCATGGCCAGCCGACGAGCGTCAAGGCCGGGGAGAAGGTCGAGTTCACCGCCTCCGGCTTCGACATGACGAGCAAGAACTCGCCGACGAACACCTCGGTCGAGGTCTCGATCGGTGGCCACGTGGTCGGAACGTTCCCGATCAGCGCGACGAGCGCCGCCACCCCGCCCTACCCGGCCAACCACGGTGAGGCCACGATCTCGTTCACCGCCCCGAGCGACCTCGCCGCCGGCGACGCCGTGATCACGCTGAGGGCCAAGGAATCCGGCACGACGGGCAGCTTCCCCGTGACGCTCGAGGCCGGCGCCACGACGACCCCGACGCCGACGACCGAGCCGACGACGCCG